>CAIVDH010000136.1 GCA_903904635.1 uncultured Burkholderiales bacterium
CTCAATTGAGCGGCTTTTTTACTGCTTAATTAAAATAAATTTGGCTAACATTGATCAAACAAGGCAGAAAAAGATCTTGCTGCATTATGCGGATCATCACTGACATAAACACTACTGATAGCCGCCACCATGTCTGCACCTGCATGGACTAATGGCTTGGCATTCAATGGCGTCATGCCGCCAATGACACACACTGGCAATGTTAGTTCGGCTTTTGCGCGACTGACGATATCAACCGGTGTAGAGACTTCATATTTTTTTACCCGCGAAGGATAAAATCCGCCAAAGGCAACATAGCTCGCACCCGCTTTTTGCGCATCGCGCGCCATTTGCAAATCACCATAGCAAGATGCACCAAGAATTTTTTCTTTGCCTAGCAAAGTTCGCACGACAGCAACCGACGCGTCCGTGCCACCAACATGTATGCCATCCGCATCAAGCGCCAGGCACAGATCAATATGGTCATTGATAATGAATGGCACATGCATTTTTCTGCACAGTGCCAGTAGTTGCGTGGCTTGCTCTAGCCGCAAATCAGCAGGTGCAGTTTTATGCCGATATTGCAGCAGTGTCACGCCGGCGGTTAATGCTTGCTGCGTTGCTTGCAGCAGCTTGTCGGTATCATCCCAATCGGGTGTGACGAGATATAAACCTCTCATGGTTTTAGTAGTCTGCATGGCGATATAACGATCATTTAACGTTGCGGAATTAATTGGCCTGCGGCGATGACATAGGCACCCGATAAACTGCGCTGCACATAAGCTTCTGCCTCGTCCAGCGCATGTTCCATGGATAAACCCTGCGCAAGCCCGGCTGCGCATGCAGATGCCAAGGTACAGCCCGAACCATGGAATGCGCCCGCTAGCCTGGGCCAGTGCCAGCTTTTATTTTTTTCTGCACTAAACCATTGATTGATTACTTTTTCACCCACATCATGACCGCCTTTGATCAACACATGCGGCGTATCACGTAACAAATGCGCTGCTTGCGCATCACGGTCATTAACGCCGTCACACAATGTTTTTGCTTCAGGCGCATTCGGAGTGATCAGGGTTGCCAGCGGGCGCAGTGGCGCAAGTAGTTGAACTGCATCTTCGCGCGAGAGCACATCACCATGACCACTGGCAAGCACTGGATCGAGTACCACAGGCAAGGCAGGATTTTTAATCCGCAATGTGCGTATGATCTCTGCGATCACATTGGCAATGTCACTGCTGCCGACAATACCAATTTTGATTGCCGCTATGTCCATCTTTGCACACAGCACATTGGCCTGCTGACGTATGATTTCTGCGTCTACCGGGTAGACACCAAATACATGATCATTATCTTGCACAGTGAGTGTGGTCACGACTGGCAAGGCATGCGAGCCTAGCGCGCCTATGGCTTCAATATCAGCCTGTATGCCGGCACCACCGCTGGGATCAAGCCCTGCAAATACCAGTACACATGAACGCATCAGACAACGCGGCCGGCCATCGGCGAAGACGGCGTAGCGAGAAAACGTTTGGGAATGCGACCGGCAAGATAGGCTTCGCGTCCTGCTTCTATTGCCAGCTTCATTGCACGCGCCATACGTATGGGATCTTTGGCACCTGCGATGGCGGTGTTCATCAAGACACCATCACAACCCAATTCCATGGCAATAGCTGCATCCGATGCAGTGCCCACACCAGCATCCACCAGCACTGGCACCTTGGCTTGCTCAATGATGAGCGACAGATTCCACGGATTCAAAATACCCATACCCGAACCAATCAGGGAAGCCAGCGGCATAACCGCAACGCAACCGATTTCTTCGAGCATTTTTGCCTGTATGGGGTCGTCGCTGCAATAGACCATCACATCAAAACCATCTTGCACCAATGTTTCGGCAGCCTTCAAGGTCTCCGGCATATTCGGGAACAAGGTTTTTTCATCGCCCAGCACTTCGAGCTTGACC
This sequence comes from uncultured Burkholderiales bacterium, assembly GCA_903904635.1. Taxonomy (GTDB): domain Bacteria; phylum Pseudomonadota; class Gammaproteobacteria; order Burkholderiales; family Burkholderiaceae_D; genus Pernthalerella. Next base: position 1,943 of record CAIVDH010000136.1, read on the forward strand.
AGCTTGTGACCATTTAATAATTCGCGTGCAAGCTGCAAGGTATAGACCGCATCTTTGGCGTTATAACAGCCTGCGGTGTTAGGCAAAATTGTATATTTCGACGGTGGCACCGCATCCAGCAGATTAGGTGCATTCGGATCTTGTCCGATATTAACGCGGCGAATGGCAACCGTAATAATTTCCGCGCCACTGGCTTCGGTAGCCAGACGGGTTTCGTCGAGGTCTTTGTATTTGCCACTACCGACCAGCAGACGTGAACGATAAGTCTTGCCGGCGATGGTGAGCGTGTGTGTGTTATCGGTCATGCAGTTTCTTTCATTATATTTAGCCGCCGCCAATTGCACGAACAATATCGACCTTGTCGCCATCGGCAAATCGTCTGTCTAACCACCGCGCGCGCGGCACGACTTCGCGATTGACTGCTACGGCCAGTGCCTGATTCGTCAGTGCCAGCGCATCAATTAAGTCTTGCACATTATGATGAGCCGGCACATCGCGCCGCTCACCATTGAGTTCTATCGTCGTCATTACTGCTTGCGATAAATCTCTGCGCCATTTTTTACAAACTCGATTGCCTTGACTTCCATACCCTGCTTTAAGGCAGCGATCTCGCTGATGCCTTGCTGGGCTGCGTATTCACGCACTTCTTGCGTAATTTTCATGGAGCAGAAATGCGGGCCGCACATGGAACAGAAATGCGCGACCTTGGCAGAATCTTTAGGCAAAGTTTCATCATGAAATTCGCGTGCCTTGTCTGGATCAAGACCAATATTGAATTGATCTTCCCAGCGGAATTCAAAGCGCGCTTTGGACAATGCATTGTCGCGTATCTGGGCACCCGGATGACCTTTGGCCAGATCGGCTGCATGGGCTGCAATTTTGTAAGTGATGATGCCATCTTTTACATCGGTTTTATTGGGCAGACCCAGATGCTCTTTTGGCGTCACGTAACACAGCATTGCGGTGCCATACCAGCCGATTTGTGCTGCGCCTATGCCGGAGGTGATGTGATCATAGCCAGGTGCGATATCAGTGGTGAGTGGTCCGAGTGTATAGAACGGCGCTTCATGACATTGCTCGAGC
>CAIVDH010000137.1 GCA_903904635.1 uncultured Burkholderiales bacterium
AGGACTCGATGACCTCGCAAAACTTAAGCTCGAACTCTTGCCTGGCATGCCGGCTGAAGTTTTAGTCAAAACCGGAACCCGCACATTTTGGAATTATCTGACAGCACCGATATCAGATCTGCTCGTACGTTCACTAAAGGAAGACTGATATGCACAAACGGATATTGCATATTGTAGTGCCAGTTTTTTTCTGCGTATTTATGATCTTGCCTCTGCGAGGTGAGGCAACAGATCTTTTGGATTTATATCAAACGACGATGTCTGACAGTCCGACGCTGAAAATGCGCGAACTTGGCGTTGATCGCGCGCGCGCCGATGCTGGTGTTAATCGCAGTCGGTTGTATCCGCAAGTCAGTCTGCAAGCATCCACATCACGCAATGATTATCAGGATGTTGCCGGTTCACTTGCCTATAACGGTCAGCGCATTACGCTGAGTGCTCGTCAGGCATTGATAGACCTACCTTCAAAATATCGCCATGACAGTGCGCTACACACTTCACGTCAGGCAGAAAGTGAAGCGGATCTTGCGCGTGTGCAGCTGACCGCACAACTAGTCGACACCTATCTGGAAGCCCTGGAGGCAGATGACGAAATGACGCAACTGTTGGTAGAAAAAGAGGCGGCTGCGAATCAGGTTGCGCGCCTCAAAGCCATGACTGCGCGTCAGATGGCAAAAATCACCGATCTGACTGAAGCGGTCGCTTATCTGCAGCAGCTGGAGACGCGTCAAATAGATGTCGCCAATAAAAGTGCAGCGGCACGCGTTAAGCTGCGTGAACTCAGCGGTCGCGATCCCGGCACGCTGGCCAGACTTGCGCGCACAACATTCCCGGATGTGCCGCACGATGAAGATTTTTGGGTGCGCTCAGCATTAGATAGTAATCCTGATTTATCTGCCCGTTCAGCAGCACTGCTAGCCAGTCGTAGTGGTGCGGACAGTGCTCGTGCAGAACATGTGCCGCAACTCTCGCTGCTGTTACAGCGTATCCAGTCCAATCAGGATATTGATAATTCGCCGCGGCGGGATTTCAGCGTTAACGTTATCGCCTTAGAATTACGTATACCAATTTACGAAGGGGGTCGTGTCACTGCAAACACATCATCGGCGCAGGCGCAGCTATCAATTGCAGAGCAACAGTTAGAGGCATCGCGACGTAGCGTCGAGCGTGATATGCGCATGACATATGCGAGCGCAACCGCCAATCGGGCGCGTATAGATTCCACGGACAATCAGGTGCTCGCCATGGAACAATCAGTGGCAGCACAAGAACGTGGTTATGAGCTTGGTGTAATAACGGTGATCTCAGTACTCGATACCCGTCGGAGATTGCTGCGCGCACGTGTTGATCAGGCCAAGGCGCGTTATGATTTTTTGCGCGACCTGATCATATTGCGCATGCGCGCAGGTAAATTACAGAGAGCCGATGTAGAAGAATTTAATCAATGGCTGGCCATGCGTTAGTAAATTCATTGCGTCTCATACCTATTTTATTCACAGATATGTCGGAATAATTCGCCGGCCAGTGAGCCGGGAAATGCATCACGCCACTCGCTGACCAGCGTTTCTTCTGAAACGGTATCGCCTACTCCCATAGCACCAGATAATCTGGATGAACCCAGAATGCGCCGTTTTTGCGCGCGGCAGTTATATTCAATCGCATAAAGCGCAGATTGAAATGTCTTGCCATTCTGATCTTTTACCGGTGCAGAAAAATTATGCAGGTCCCAGACAAAAGAGGTATCGCCCATTTTGCGGGTGCGCAGGCTATCAAAATACATCATGCCATCATCATTTTCTGCATAGCGCACCCAGCCCTGGGCAGAAACGGGAAATGCACACAGCAGCAGGCAGATTGCGAATAATTTTTTCATATCACTTGTCATTAAAATAAAAAATAAGCCATGCAGTAAATATTAAGCAGACCATTAGTGTGCCAGAGTCAGGGGCTGCATCTCGACTGTCCGGAAGATTTAATGTCGATTGTATTTGAATCTGCAATTGGTGATTTATTTGCACCGAGGAGGCAGATTTGCCGTGTGCAAGTAAAGACATTGGGTCACAGCCTACGCTGTGACGACCTTGGTTGTTGTGATGACCTAAAATTTACTACCGTGATCCCAGCGCAGGCTCACTACTGTCCGGAAGATTTGATGAAGCTTGTATTTGGTTTTGTAATTGGTGATTTATTTTCACCGATGAAAAAGATATTTCCGTCCGCACTCAAAGACACTGGGTCCCAGCCTACGCTGGGACGGCGAGTGGTGTTGAGATGACCTAAAATTTACTACCGTCATTCCGGTGCAGGCCGGAATCTAGTGTCTTTCGTTAAACACCTGAAAAAAAATTTTACTGAAGCATACAAAATCATGAGTTTAAAATTCAAGATTAGTGAAATGCGCGTTGCTCATGAATGTTACGGACAGCATTGGGGGCTGCGTACATTCCCCGGTATGATCTGCTCTGCACATTCTGTTTAATTAAATTAATCTACAAATTGCCCGCCTTATTTTATGCGCCGACTAGCCCTGCCATATCTGCTTTGTGCTTTGCCATTTTGTGCATTATCTCTGCATGCAGCCGCATCAGATCTGGAACTAGCGTGTCAGGGCAAGACACGCTTCATACACCGTGGCGCAGCCTCAACTTACCCACAAGATGAAAAGCGTCATTACCTTGTGCATGATCTGAAGCTAGATAACATGCAGTGTTCCGTCGTCGAAGGCGGGCTTGCCTGCTTTGGCCTGACCGAACAGCAGGCCATGCGCCGCGTGCAAATTGATACCACTGCCCATACAGTGAGCGACACACTGCAGATGCCCACATCCGAGCTGATCTTCGAAGGGCATTGTGACAAAATTTAATGTTGGTATTGTTCATGCACGCTGCTGATATACAGGCTGTCTTTGCAAAAGAGCGCGCACAGTTTCAGATACTGGAAGTGGGTTTTGGTGCAGGCGAAAATTTTTTTGCCACTTGCGCCAGCTGGCATGCAGCAAAAAAGCAAGGAACGCGACTACATTACGTCGCCTTAGAGCCGACGCCACTTACCCGCTCGGAGTTAAGTGCAAGCCTGTTCGGGAAATTTTCAGACGCAGAAAAATTAGCAACGCTGACCCAGAAATTAATCGCACATTGGCCGCCTGCTATTGCGGGCTTTCATACGCTGGAACTCGATCCTGATTTGTTATTGACTTTGGTATTTGGCGACGCCGCCACATATTGGTCGCAAATCGTTGGTCAGTTTGATTTAATTTTTGGCGATCCATCTTTTGCCAAAGCCAGTCGAATTGCCAGCCGGATTTCCAGCCAGGTTGAAAGCGTGACAGGCACTAGTTCGCAGCAAGCCATTGTGATTGGTGCTGGCATAGCCGGTGCCAGTGTGGCGCGCGCGCTGGCGCGGCGTGGAATGGCTGTTACAGTGCTCGAGCGTGATGTGCCTGCCAGTGGAAGTTCGGGCAATCCGGTTGCTGTGGTGCGGGCTGAACCCGGCGGCCCACATAATCCTGTTACCACATTGACTGCCGCCGGCATCATCTGGCTTAAATGCTGGATGGCGCAGCATGGTCAGGCCATAGAGCATGATTTTTGTGGCGCGATAAGGCTCACCCGGGATGAAAAGCGGCATCTCAAACTTGCTCAGCATGCAGAGCGCAGTCCGGCAGACTGGTTGGAACAACTCACTCAGGATCAGGCCAGTGATTTAAGCGGTCATCTGGTCGCAGATCCGGGTTTTTTGCTGCCCTATGCCGGCTGGCTGCAACCGGTAGCATTGGTGAGTACACTGCTTGATCATCCGCTTATTAATGTGCGAACAGGCGTCAATGTTAAAGCGCTAAAAAAAATGGCAGACCATCAATGGTGCATCCAGCTTGCTGATGGTGATACGCTTAGTTCGCAATGCGTAATATTGGCATCAGCTCATTCTGAAAATCTAAGTCCGCTAGAGCTGAAAATTGACAGCGCGCGCGGACAATTGTCTTATTTGCCGCAACGCGCAGAGCGGCAATTAAATAAAATAATTTGTCGCGATGGTTACATGACACCCGCTGTGAATGGCATGCACACAATAGGCGCGACCCTGCAGCAAGGCGATGATGATGCGCTGCCTCGCGCAGCAGATGATGTAGAAAATTTTCAGCGCTTGCTGCGCTTACTGCCCGGCTTTGCAGAAGATGCTGCACAATTACAAAGCGGTAGAGTGGCATGGCGCGCAGTGACGCAAGATAGGCTGCCCATTGTTGGGTCTATCGATGCAGGTTTGTACGCTAGTCTTGCGCATGGCGCGCGCGGCATTACCTGCGCGCCGCTATGCGGCGAATGGCTTGCTGCCATGATCATGGGAGAAGTGCAGCCGCTGGCTGCAAAATGGCAGGACTTGCTTGATCCGCTAAGATTTGCTGTTAAAAATTAAACAAGATTAATGCAGACTATGCAGACTAATTTGTACGTAGTATTTTAAAAATAAAAAAATTAACCAAGGAGATATTTATGCCCGCATCAAGTTTGCTTAAGTGCTTATCCGTGCGTTTGACTGGTTCTGCAGTGGCGTTGGTTTTGTCTGCATCAGTTTTTGCCGCCGACTTTCCAGTTGGTGAGCCTGATACTTATGGTTTGTCCGCAGAAAGACTCGCGCGCATACATCAGGTAATCCAAACCGAGATCGATGCCAATCGCATGCCCGGTGCCATCGTAATGGTTGCGCGCAAAGGCTTCATTACACATGCCGAGACCATAGGCTTTCAAGACAAAGCGGCAGGTAAGCCTTTGCAGCGCGATGCTATTTTCCGCGCCTATTCCATGACCAAGCCGTTGGTATCGGTACTGACGATGATGATGGTCGAAGAAGGTAAGTTGCAACTGGCTGATCCGGTATCAAAATTTTTCCCTGCGATGAGCAAAATGCAGGTGCTGGCCAATCCGGCTGACAAATCGTCTGTAACCGTTGCTGCTGTTCGGCAGATCACGGTGCATGATTTGCTGCGCCATACATCGGGCCTGACTTACGCAGAATTTACGCGCTCTCCTGCCATGCGTGCGGCCTATCAGGAAGTGGGCTTGTTCTCGACAGAGGTGCCTTTCAAATCTATGTCATTGACACCCGCGCAGCAAGTTGAGGCTTTCAGCAAAGCGCCCTTGTTGTGGCAGCCGGGCAGTACCTGGGAATACAGTTTGTCGACAGATTTGCTGGGGCGTGTGTTGGAGGCAGTCGGTAATCAACCCTTGCATGAACTGCTCAATGACAAACTGATACAACCGCTGGGCATGAACGACACCAGCTTTGTTGTGCCGGCTTCCAAGGTTTCACGTCTGGCCGAACCATTGGCCATTGATCCCAATACCGGCGGCCCTATGGCAAAGATGTTGGATGTAACTAAAGCCATGGGCAATGATTCAGGCGGCGCAGGCATTGCCACTACAGCAGATGATTATTTGCGTTTTTGCCAAATGCTTTTGAATGGTGGCACGTTTGAAGGCAAGCGTTATCTCTCACGCACGACTGTGGCGCTAATGACATCGGATCATCTGGGCCCCAGGGTAGCAACGCCGATACAACCGGGTGAATTGCTCATGGGCGTGCAGGGTTATACATTTGGCCTGGGCTTTATGGTGCGACAAGGTGCAGGGCTGGCCAGTGTGCCCGGTTCGGAAGGCGATTATGCATGGGCCGGTTTGGGTGGTACGTTTTTTTGGGTCGACCCGAAAGAGCAGCTAATCGGCATTTTGATGACGCAAACGCCGGGTGCGATACGCCAGCAATATCGGCGCATGATCAAGCAAATGGTTTATCAGGCACTGGAGTAAGTACTAATCCGACCTTGTCAGGTAGGTGCAAAATCGGCTTATTAAAGTCAACTTAATAAAGCCAAATTATCCATGACATCACGCTTACTGACCCATCATGCAATCAAATGGGTCAGTAGCGTTTCGAATGCTGCTTCAGTTGGTTGCAGATTATCAAATCGAAATAAATTTTCATGCACGGGCGGTTCAATACGCCGCTGCATATATGTATCCCAGTGCGCCAGCTTCCACGCATCACGTGCATCAGCCCTATGTGCAATGCGCCGCCTTGCTTCATCTGCTGCCAGTTCTATCCATGCAATACGGCACACAGTATTGGCAGGTAATCCGAGTAGCGCAGGCTGAAAAAATTTGCCGCTCATGATTTCGCGCGTAAATGGCCCTACTAAAATTACACTGATGCCCAGCTCAAAATTTTCGCGCACAATATCCAGCAGACCTGCATACTCCTGATCGCGAATATGCTGTAAATATGTTGGACTATCACGGTCATTCGGATCGCCCGTTAGCAGTCCCATCATGTGCGAACTAAAAGCGCCATACACCGTATCTTTATCAAGAAAGAAAAAATCTTGACCCGTGCGACTGCTAATTAGCGGCAGCGCTTTTTTTGCCAGCGATGTTTTGCCGGTGCCGGCGTGGCCGGCAAATAAAATTAATCTGGGATGATTTCGGGGCATAGGTAATTAGCAAGCGTACGGGTCTGACAGGGAGCGTTAGGTGAACGGGCACAATTTGTTATTTTTATATCAAGACTGTTACGAGAGCTCAT
>CAIVDH010000138.1 GCA_903904635.1 uncultured Burkholderiales bacterium
CCTTGGGTGATCTCGATCAGCGTTTCTTTGGCTAGTTCGAGTAGCGCTATGAAATTCACCACCACGACAGGTACACCACGTGATGGATCGAACAAATCCTGAAATTCGACAAACTTGGTCGATTGCAGACGCCGCAATATTGATGTCATGTGTTCACGCACGGACAATTCTTCGCGCGTAATCGTGTGATGCGCAGTGAGGGTTGCGCGTTTTAATAAATCAGCCCATGCGCTTTGCAAGTCCACTACATGGACTTCAGGCCAACGGGTAACGACGGCCTGATCTATATAAATCTGGGTGCGTACAAAATCTCTGCCTAGCTGTGGTACGGCATCCAACTGATAGGCGGCCAGTTTAATTTGTTCATATTCGAGCAAACGGCGAACTAACTCGGCGCGCGGATCAGACGCTTCTTCGCCGGTATCGCCTTTTTTCACTGGCAGCAGCATGCGTGATTTAATTTCTATCAGCATGGCTGCCATCAGCAGATAGTCAGCGGCCAGTTCAAGATTGTGTTTTCTGATTTGTTCTATGTAATCAAGATATTGCAGCGTAACTTGTGCCAGCGGTATATCAAGAATATTAAAATTTTGTTTGCGGATCAGGTAGAGCAGCAGATCAAGCGGGCCTTCAAATGCTTCCAGAAATACTTCAAGCGCATCTGGCGGTATGTATAAATCATTAGGCAGCTTGAATAGTGGCTCGCCATACAGGCGCGCAAACGCAACGCCGTCGATTACATCCGGTGTGCTGTCTATGACGAGATCTGCGGTGGTCACAAGTTTTTACTTTGATTGATACACATAAGATTTTTGCTGCACGCGTGACTCTTGCGTGCGGCGTGTGTTGTCCAGATCAATCGGTTCGCGATCCCACAGCCGCGCGCGACCTTCGCGCTGTTTGTCTTCAAGTGCAGGGTCCTGCTTCTTCAGATCTGCAATAAAGTGCGTGATCTCGGATACGTAGTTGCTATGTTGCTTAGAAAATTTCATGAAATTTGCAGTCAGTGGATTCAACAATGAACGTATTTTACCCCTACCGGAGGGCTATTTAATGAATTCTCATCCCCGGCTTAGCTCCTGGCCACGGCTCTAGTATGTAGATACCCGGATCAGCCTTCTCATCCGCAGCAGAAGCGGCCAGCACCATGCCTTCCGAGATGCCAAATTTCATTTTGCGTGGTGCCAGATTGGCAACGAGCACGGTGAGTTTGCCTATTAGCTCTTCGGGTTTGTAGGCCGATTTGATGCCAGAAAATACATTGCGCATGCGGCCTTCGCCTGCATCCAGCGTTAAGCGCAGCAGCTTGTCTGATCCTTCGACATGTTCGCAATGAATAATTTTCGCAATACGTAAATCAACTTTTGCGAAATCATCAATTTTAATTTCAGCAGCTATGGGCTCTATAGCCGAGGCGGCTGGTGCTGCAGCTTCTGCTGTTTCTAGTTGGGCCGGTGCATCGAACAAGGCTTCCAGCATTTTTGGCTCTACACGCGTCATCAAGTGCGCATAAGCATTAACACTGTGCTGGTCTGGCAGCGGATGGGCAATATCATTCCAGCTCAGCGGTGCAATATTTAATAGCGCTTCTACTTGTGTAGCCAATGCAGGCAGCACAGGCTTTAAATAAATAGTCAAAAGTCGGAAGGCTTCAAGCAAGCGGCTGCACACTTCCTGCAGTTTTGCATTGTTAGCGGCGTCTTTGGCCAGCTCCCATGGTTTGTTTGCATCGACATACACATTGACCGCATCAGCCTGATCCATCACCAGACGTAATGCTTTGCCGAATTCACGTGCTTCATACAAGGCAGCGATATCCGTGCCGGCATGGCGCAGTGCAGAGAGAAATGCATCGTCTGCTGTTGCCCAGCTAGTGCAGACTTTGCCATCAAATTTCTTGGCAATAAAACCGGCAGCGCGGCTGGCGATGTTGATATATTTGCCGATCAGATCGCTATTAACACGGGCAACGAAATCTTCAGGATTAAAGTCTACATCTTCGACTTTTGCGCTTAATTTGGCTGCGATGTAATAACGCATCCATTCCGGATTCATGCCCACATCCAGATAGCGCAATGGTGAAATACCAGTGCCGCGTGACTTGGACATTTTTTCACCACTGACTGTGATGAAACCATGCACATAAATATTGTTCGGTACTTTCAAGCCCGCAAAATGCAGCATCGCCGGCCAAAACAACGTATGAAAATAGGTGATGTCTTTGCCGATGAAATGATATTGCTCAGTCGTTGGATCTGCCATGAACGCATCATAATCACGGCCAGTTTTATGAAAATAATTTTTCAGTGAGGCCAGATAGCCTATAGGCGCGTCCAGCCATACATAAAAATATTTGCCCGGCGCATCCGGAATCTCTATGCCGAAATACGGTGCATCACGGCTGATATCCCAGTCGCCCAGTCCGGTATCACCCTCCAGCCATTCACGCGCCTTGTTGGCAACCTCAGGCTGCAAGCGCGCAGGATCGAGTGCCCAGCCACGTAAAAATTCCACGCATTTTGGATCTGATAAACGGAAAAAATAATGCTCCGATGATTTCATCACAGGTGTTGCGCCTGTGAGAGTGGAGTAGGGGTTTTTCAGATCGGTGGGTGCATACACGGCACTGCATACTTCGCAGGCATCACCATACTGATCTTTTGCGCCGCACTTCGGGCATTCGCCTTTGATGTAGCGATCCGGCAGGAACATACTTTTGACCGGATCATAAAACTGTTCAATCGTCTTGGTGGTGATCAGACCGGCAGCATCGCGCAGGCGCAGATAAATATCTTGGGACAGCGCATGATTTTCTGCACCATCAGTAGAATGCCAGTTGTCAAATTCAATATGAAAGCCGTCCAGATACTGTTTGCGTCCGGCAGCGATACCGGCCACAAATTCCTGCGGCGTGACGCCCGCTTTTTCAGCGGCAATCATGATCGGCGCACCATGCGCGTCATCTGCACCCACAAAATGCACTTCATGGCTGCGCATGCGCATGAACCTGACCCAAATATCGGCCTGTATGTATTCCATGATGTGGCCGATGTGAAAAGGGCCATTGGCATACGGCAGTGCGGTGGTGACGAACAGTTTCCTGGAATTGACGACGCTCATTGCAGACTTAGTATTATTAGGGAAAGCAGGATTTTAGCAGTGCAATGCACTTTCCCCCTCACCAGCGGTGGTGTCAGCGGCTAAAATAGCGGTTTTTCTCACTGCATGGCTGACCATAGCCTGCATATCAGACTGGTAAACATGACCGTACGTACCCGATTTGCCCCCAGCCCTACTGGCTATTTGCATGTAGGCGGTGCCCGCACTGCCTTATTTGCTTGGGCCTATGCCCGTCGTTTTGGCGGCACTTTTATTTTGCGCATTGAAGACACCGATGTTGAGCGTTCCACCCCCGAGGCCGTGCAGGCCATATTGGATGGCATGCACTGGCTTGGTCTGGATCATGACGAAGGCCCTTACTATCAGATGCAGCGCATGGATCGCTATCGTGAAGTCGTCGCGCATATGCTGGAGCAGGGCACTGCTTATCATTGCTATGCATCGCCTGAAGAAGTGGAAGCCATGCGTGAGCGCCAGCGCGCCGCCGGTGACAAGCCACGCTATGACGGCACCTGGCGTCCTGAGCCGGGCAAAACCCTGCCGCCTGTTCCTGCAGACCGCAAGCCGGTTGTGCGTTTTAAAAATCCGCTGGATGGTGAGGTGAGCTGGGACGATGCAGTCAAGGGCAACATCACCATATCCAATCGCGAAATGGATGATTTAGTCATTGCGCGCCCTGATGGCACACCCACCTATAATTTTTGCGTAGTCGTTGATGACTGGGATATGAAAATCACCCACGTCATTCGCGGTGACGATCATGTCAACAACACGCCACGCCAGATTAATATTTTGCGCGCGCTAGGTGGCACATTGCCCGTGTATGGTCATTTACCGATGATTCACGGCGCTGATGGCGAAAAACTCTCCAAGCGACATGGTGCTGTCAGTGTGATGGACTACCCGGAACAGGGCTACTTACCCGAAGCCATGTTGAATTATCTTGCGCGTCTGGGCTGGAGTCATGGCGATGATGAGATTTTTTCTATGGAGCAGTTCTGCAGTTGGTTCGATCTGGATCATCTGACCAAATCCCCCGCGCAATTCAATCCGGAAAAGCTGGGTTGGGTAAACAATCACTACATCAAGGCGGCAGATAATCAACGCCTCGCCGCTCTGGCGCAGCCAGTGCTGGAGCGTGAAGGGGCGAAATTATTGGGTGCGCCACCTTTAGATGCGGTGCTGGCGCTGCTTAAAGATCGCACCAACACCATTAATGAGCTGGCTGATGCAGCGATGCTCTTCTATCGTGAGCCCAAAGCTGATCCTGCCTTGATGACACAACACCTCACAGATGCAGTTCGTCCAGCATTACAAGCGTTTGCGCAAGGATGCCAGAGC
>CAIVDH010000139.1 GCA_903904635.1 uncultured Burkholderiales bacterium
AGTGCTGCAGCAGGCTTTAAGCCAGGCTCTACGCCTACCACTTGTAATTGCGGGTAGTGTGCTCGTAAGCCCGCAATTGCTGCTGCAGTGGCAGTGTTGCAGGCTACAACAATGGCTTTGACTTTATGTGTGATCAGAAACGCTGCAATTGCCAAGGCGCGTTCAACAATGACCGATTCCGGTTTGTCGCCATAAGGCGCAAAACCGGAATCTGCAAAATAAATTAATTCTTCATTCGGCAGCAGTGCATGTACATGACGCAGCACGGACAGGCCGCCTATACCCGAATCAAATATTCCTATCGGCGCGTGTGGGTCTGATGCAGTCAATTTATGCAACAGTCACCGGAATTTTGCCTATGGTTGAGGCAATACGCTCTTGCCATTCTTTTGGGCCGGTAATGTGTACCGATGACCCACTGGCATCAACCGCAACCGTGACAGGCATATCTTTGACATCAAACTCATAAATGGCTTCCATGCCCAGATCAGCAAAGCCTACGACCTTTGCACTCTTGATTGCTTTGGATACCAGATAAGCCGCGCCACCTACTGCCATCAAATAAGCGGAGCGATGATTTTTAATGGATTCAATCGCAATCGGTCCGCGCTCAGCTTTGCCAACCATCGCGATGAGGCCTGTTTTTTCCAGCATCATGTCGGTGAATTTATCCATGCGCGTGGCAGTAGTGGGTCCTGCTGGTCCCACTGCTTCATCGCGCACCGGATCAACCGGCCCCACGTAATAAATCACGCGATTATTAAAATCAACAGGCAGGCTTTCGCCCTTGGCTAGCATATCTTGTATACGCTTATGTGCCGCATCGCGGCCAGTGAGCATTTTGCCGTTCAAGAGCAGCGTCTGCCCCGGCTTCCATGATGCGACTTCTTCGCGTGTAAGCGTATTAAGATCTATGCGTTTAGATTTTTCAGTATCAGGCTTCCACTGCACATCTGGCCATTCCGACAAAGAGGGCGGTTCCATATAGGCAGGACCTGAGCCATCCATCACGAAATGCCCATGTCGGGTTGCGGCGCAGTTAGGAATCATTGCAACTGGCTTGGATGCGGCGTGCGTCGCGTGCATATTAATTTTCACATCCAAAACGGTGGTCAGTCCGCCCAGACCTTGCGCGCCTATACCAAGAGCATTAATTTTCTGGCACAGCTCTATGCGTAATTCTTCGGTTTTGTTTTGCGGGCCGCGCGCCAAGAGATCGGTCATGTCGATGTCTTCCATTAGCGACTGTTTTGCCATTAACATCGCCCGCTCGGCAGTGCCACCTATGCCTATACCCAGCATACCCGGCGGACACCAGCCGGCGCCCATGGTTGGTACCGTTTTGAGTACCCAATCAACTAATGAGTCTGATGGGTTGAGCATAATGAATTTGGTTTTGTTTTCAGAGCCGCCGCCTTTGGCTGCTACTTGTACATCAACGGTGTTGCCGGGTACGAGCTCCATATGCACAACTGCTGGTGTATTGTCACCGGTGTTTTTGCGCGCAAACTGCGGATCATCAACGATAGAAGCGCGCAGTTTGTTGTCGGGAAAATTGTAAGCGCGGCGTACACCCTCATTGATGGCATCAGTAATGGAACCACCAAAACCTTCGAAGCGAACACCCATGCCTATCTTTAAAAACACATTAACAATGCCTGTGTCCTGACAGATAGGTCGTTTACCTTCGGCGCACATGCGTGAATTAGTTAGTATCTGCGCGATTGCATCTTTGGCGGCCGGACTTTGTTCCAGTTCATAGGCGCGCGCCAGGTGTTTGATGTAATCAACCGGATGATAATAACTAATAAATTGCAGAGCAGCGGCAACAGATTCGATCAG
>CAIVDH010000140.1 GCA_903904635.1 uncultured Burkholderiales bacterium
AATACAACTTAGTTTTGGTCGATTTTATACTATGTATTTGATTTTAAAGGGAATTTTTAAACTGCCTGATCTTGAAGCACTGCCAAAAATCCCTTATAAATCAAGTACTTTCACCTGCTTATCGCTAGTTGTTCACAAAGTTGTCCACACAAGCTGTGCAAAACTTTTGGTTCTGACCGGTAGTCGAGCATTTGCGCCAATATAAGCATAGGTAACGTGCGTTTATTTGCTTTTTAGTAGTCAATTTCTCAACGGGCTGACCGCCGGCTTGCCCGGGTCGGGCTTAGCGGTTACAGTCTGCATCCTGAGTTTTCTTGGATTTTGGGGGTAAGTTTGTTTGCAATTATTCAAGCTGCGGGCTGGCCGATCTGGTTTTTGCTGCTGGCCTCACTGGTCGCGGTCACGATTATTATCGAGCGCCTATTGTATCTGCGACGTGCGCGTATTTTGCCGCCAAATTTGTTGCCTGAAGTCATAGACGTGACGCTTTCAGGGCGGGTAGATCAGGAAGTCATAGCACAACTCGAACAAAATTCACCGTTGGGTCTGGTGCTGGCTGCGGGTTTACGCAATTTGCATGCGCCACGCGAAGTGATGAAGGAAGCGATAGAAGAATCGGGACGCGCCAGTGCGCATCAGCTAGAGCGCTATCTGAATGCACTAGGTACGGTTGCTACCCTGGCGCCTTTGCTGGGTTTGTTTGGCACCGTGGTCGGCATGATTGAGTTGTTCGGTGCGCAGAATGCAACCGGTACCGATCCTGCGCAACTGGCGCACGGCATTTCAGTGGCGCTCTATAACACCGGTTTTGGTTTGGCTGTGGCCATGCCTTCGCTGGTTTTTTATCGTTATTTCCGTGCCGTGGTGGATGGCTATGTCATCGATATGGAACAGCAGGCCATAAGGTTTGTCGATACGGTACTCGGCGCGCGGCATAGTTAATTATGAACTTCCGCAAAGGCTTAAGGCGCGATGAACCAGAGATTAATCTGATTGCGTTTATTGATGTGCTGCTGGTGATACTGATTTTTCTGATGATCACGACCACTTACAGTAAATACGCTGCACTGCAAATTACCTTGCCAACAGCTGATGCAGAACAAGCTGCCAATGTTCCACGCACTGTCAGTGTGGCTGTCGATGCACAGGGGCGCTACGCAATTAATCGCCGGCTGATTGATGCGCGCGATCCGGGATCATTAGCCATAGAGCTAAAACAAGCAGCGAATGGCGATGCCAATGCGGTGGTTGAAGTGTATGCCGATGCGCTGACTAGCCATCAATCCGTGATTAATGTGCTGGAAGCGGCGCGCCTGGCTGGGTTGCCGCGATTAAGTTTTTCTGCGCAGACCAGTAAAAAATAAAAATATTATTAAGGCGTCTGGCCTATGTCTAATCTGCAAAACCATGTCCAAGCCCGGCTGCTGCGTGCATGGCAACAGCGCGATTGGCTAGCCTGTTTGCTGTGGCCTGTGTCGCTATTGTTTTGGTTAATACAAGCGCTGCGGCGCGCGCTGTATGCAGCAGGTGTATTTCAGACGGTGACGTTGCCCGTGCCGGTTATTGTAGTGGGCAATATTTTTGTTGGCGGTACCGGCAAGACACCTCTGGTGATATGGCTGGTGCATCAATTGCGGTTGCATGGTTTTATGCCGGGCGTGATATCGCGTGGCTATGGCAATAATACTGATGCAGTACAAGCAGTCACCGTGCATATGTCTCCGCAAGAGGCGGGTGACGAGCCATTGCTGATCGTAAAAAAAAACCGGCGTGCCATTATTCATAGGACGTAAGCGCGTTGCTGCTGCGCGTGCGCTATTGTCGGCACATCCTGAAGTCAATGTCATTATTTCTGACGATGGTTTGCAGCATTATGCGCTGGGTCGCAAAATAGAAATTCAATTGTCTGATAGTCGTGGACATGGCAATGGCTGGTTGCTACCGGCAGGTCCATTGCGTGAAACTGTGTCACGCAAGAGTGATTTTTATGTCATCAACGGCGGCCAGACGATTATAGAAAATACGTTCGGCATGCAGCTAGATGGCGACTTTGTTGAGCAGCTGACAGATAGAAATCAGCGCATGACATTTGCTGAGTTGGCTGCGAAAAAAAATATCGCCGCTGTTGCCGGTATCGGTAATCCGCAACGGTTTTTTGCAATGTTGCGCGCAAAGGGCTTAACGCTGGCAACAATGCAGGCGCTGCCGGATCATTTTGACTTTTCCTTTAATCCGTTTGAGTCAATTACAGCTGACATCATTCTAATTACAGAAAAAGATGCAGTAAAATGCGCCACCATCACAGACACAATTTCGCAAGATCAGCGATTGTGGGTGGTGCCGGTTGAGGCAACGCTAGATGCTGCGTTAATTAAAAATATTGTGGAGAAATTGCGTGGACACACGACTGCTTGATATCCTGGTTTGCCCGTTATGCAAAGGCCCGCTCAAATTTGACAAGCAGGCGCAAGAGCTGATCTGCAGCCCTGACCATCTGGCTTACCCAATACGTGATGGCATACCCATTATGTGGGCTGAAGATGCACGCGATACGAATGCAGCAACAAATAAAGCCGATAAAACGGATGCAACCAAATAATCCAACAATCAAACAAGCAGGACTAATTCTGGTCTGCCTTGTCGCATTCAGCATCTGCCATAACACAGACTCGTTTTCTTAATGCCTATGCCTTTCACCGTCATCATTCCAGCTCGTATGGCATCGACCCGCCTGCCAGGCAAGCCGCTGGCTGACTTGGGCGGCAAGCCCATGGTGGTGAGGGTAGCCGAGCGCGCAGCCGCATCAGGCGCCGTTCGTATTGTGGTGGCAACGGATCATGACGAAGTAATGGCCGCATGCAAGGCCCATGACATTGAAGTTTGTATGACCAGATCAGACCATCCATCGGGCACGGATCGCATAGCCGAAGTAGCCGCCACAATTGGATTGGCCAGTGATGCAGTGGTTGTGAATGTGCAGGGTGATGAGCCACTGATAGAGCCGTCGCTAATCAGCGCGTGTGCCGCGTTGATTTCTGCGGATGTACCTATGGCCACTGCTGCGCACGTGATTACAGATAGTGAAGAATTTTTCAATCCGAATGTCGTTAAGCTTGTGTTAGATGCCGCTGGCCAAGCGCTGATGTTTTCGCGCGCACCCATACCTTGGCATCGTGATGCTTTCGCTGTTACACCAAAATCTTTTCCGCCAGACTACGCGCCGCTACGGCACATAGGTTTATACGCATACAGACAAGATTTTTTACAGGCTTATCCTGCGCTTCCTGTATCGCCTCTGGAGCAGATCGAATCACTCGAACAATTGCGTGTGCTTTGGCATGGTTATAAAATTGCCGT
Organism: uncultured Burkholderiales bacterium; assembly: GCA_903904635.1. GTDB lineage: Bacteria > Pseudomonadota > Gammaproteobacteria > Burkholderiales > Burkholderiaceae_D > Pernthalerella. The sequence continues at coordinate 3,358 of CAIVDH010000140.1, forward strand.
CTATCTCGCATCGACTGCGCCACACGCCGGCGTGGACACGCCCGCTGACCTGATTCGCGTGCGCAGTTTTTTTGATCAGTAAAAAAGTCATAACAAAATTTTTCTCTGACTTTCTCACAGAAACTCTCATTTTTTCTGCCAATTTCCCCTCTGATTCTTGCGTAAATTTTTTTTTAAACAAATTTATTCAAACATCGATTCCTATTCGTACAAAACCCAAAGTTTCCAGTGTATTATTTCCGTCAGGTAATTATTCGTTAATCAATTGACACGGGGAGCAGGGTCATGCTGCGTTCTTTATTTCTACTTTCTGGACTGTTATTAAGCCTAACGGTCAATCCTGCAACTGCAGCACCTTTTAACGAGGGTTTTCGTAAGTGCGCTGAATGCCATGAGGCTGAAGTCGAAGTCTGGAAACAGACCAAGCATTTCAAGTCTTATAACGAAGTACATAAAAAAGAAGAAACAGCCAAAATTTTGGCTGCAGTCGGTGGTCCTGCCAATATGCGCCAGAACGCCACTTGCGTGACCTGCCACTACACCGAGACAAAAACATCAGAAACATCTAAGCCACAAGTGGCAACCGGTCCTTCTTGCGAGAGCTGCCACGGCGCATCTTCTGCATGGCGTGAAATTCACAATAACTACGGTGACGGTATTAAAGAAGCCAGCAAAGAAGCGCCGGCTAATAAAACCAAACGTATTGCTGAAGCGACTAAGGCTGGCATGATCTGGCCATCGATGACTTATGACGTGGCATCAAACTGCATGCAGTGTCATGGTCTGGCGCAATCAAAAATATCCGGTGATACGCTCGACAAGATGCTCGACGCCGGTCATCCGGGTGAGCCTGAGTTTGAATTGGTTCGTAATTCACAAGGTACCGTGCGTCATCGTTTCTATCCGCCTAATGTCACGGTCAACGCAGAAAATTCGGCAGCCGAGCTTTCACGCATTTACATCGTTGGTCAGGCTGCTCAACTTGTATCAGCCACAGCAGCAGCTGCCAAGGCAACGCATCCTAAATACGTCGCGCTGCAAAAGAAGCGTGAACAAGACGCGCGTGCTGCACTGCAAGCCGTTGCTGACATGCCTGAAGTGAAAGCATTGCTAGGTGCGCCTACGCATGAGGCTGGCCGCAAACTGTCTGACGCACTCAAAGGTAAAGACCTCTCAGCCAAAGTTAAATTGCCTGCGAAATCTACGTACAAATAATAAGAATAGTGAGTTTCCACTGGCGTTAAAAGCTAAAGTTAAAAATTACTTAGCTGTTAGCGCCGGTTGGCTCTCTACACAGAGATTTAGGATGGTCACATGAGCGGAAATGAATCGCTAATTTTGGATAGGCCGCGACGTTGGGATTCTCCGTTTGATCCTGCTATGTCTGAAGGCGATGTAGATGAATTATTGGCGCGGCCTGAATTTGCTGCGATAGATGCAACGCGGTTTTCTTCTGCAGCCCCATTGCGCGGCATTTTGCGTAATGACTGCCGCATCGTTGTTTACAAGCCCGGTGAAATCATTGTTCGTGAAGGTGATTACGGTAATTCCGCATTTCTGATTTTGTCCGGTTCGGTGCGGGTGGTAATTGCACCCGGATTGCCGCAACAAGTGCTCGGTCGCGCTCCAGAAAAAAAACGCAAGGCCTTGAGTGTCTTGCGTGACATGTTTACCTATTCGCGCGTAATTGAATCGCG
>CAIVDH010000141.1 GCA_903904635.1 uncultured Burkholderiales bacterium
ACCGGCGGTGCCGGCTTTCTCGGTCTAAAACTCGCACGTCAGCTACTACAGCGCGGCTCGCTCGCCGGCAAAAACGGACAACAACAAACCATACAACGCATCACCTTGCTGGACCGCGTTGCGGCTACAGGCTTAGCTGATCCACGCATCGCCATCAAAATCGGCGATGTCGCTGATGCGGCCGTTATCAACAACGCCGTCACCCCCGATGTGCAATCCATTTTCCATCTGGCCGCAGTCGTCAGTGGTGAGGCCGAAAGCGACTTTGATCTCGGCATGCACATCAATCTGGATGCCACGCGCTATTTGCTGGAGGCTGCGCGCAAAGTTGGGCAGTGTCCGCGTTTTATTTTTACCAGCTCGGTAGCGGTGTTCGGTGGCGAACTGCCGCCACAAGTTTTAGATTCCACCGCCGTCACGCCGCAAGGCTCATATGGCGCACAAAAAGCTATAGGCGAATTACTTGTCACGGACTACAGCCGCAAAGGTTTTATCGATGGTCGCGCATTGCGTGTGCCTACTGTGTCGGTGCGGCCCGGGTTGCCGAATAAAGCCGCGTCTGGTTTTGCCAGCGGCATCATTCGTGAGCCCTTGCATGGCAAGCGCGCTGTATGTCCTGTCGCGCCAGACACCACGATGTGGCTGATGTCACCCGGCAAAGCCATCTTCAATTTGATTAATGCGCATGAAATCGATGGCAATAAATTAGGTGCAACGCGCACGATTAATTTGCCCGGATTATCGATTACAGTCGGTGACATGGTGGCTGCACTGGCACGCGTTGCAGGTAATGAGGTTGTGGCTAATATCGATTGGCAGGAAGATGCCGACGTCTCCCGATTGGTGCGCTCCTGGCCAGGAAATTTTTTAACGACGCGCGGGACTACGCTGGGGTTTTTGAAGGATCGCGATTTTGATGCGGTGATACGGGCTTATATCAGCGAAGAAATGGAACAGACGCAGGCTTAGTGTTTCAATTAATTTCAGGCTTTCGCGCCCATGCCCCATTTCCACAACCATGTAGTAGGCAATGGCAAGACCATAAACAAATGCTCCAGCACCGCCAACGTCAATAAACCCGCCACCAGACACAAACTGGTCGCCGCATAGCTATCTGCTTTACTCAATGCGGCCGACCAAAGCGGCAGGGCCACTGCGCTGCCAGCAAGAACCGACACAGGCATGAGCCAGTTGCAGGCACGACGCGTGAAGTAGCTTTGCAAATAACGCAGATGATTCGGCAAAAAATTTTCAGACAGATTGCGCACGCCTAAAAATAAATTCAACTTGGCCGACAAGCGCATAGACCACAGCACCAGATAGGTCCACCAGCCAGTCTGATTTGGTTGATCCCAGCTTACGGCAAACACCAGCGCGGCAAGTATCAGCAATGCAAATTCATGATGCAATATCGCTTCGGTTGCCAGACGTGCACGATGCCAGCCACGGCTGTCGATTGGACATTCGCTTTTGCGTGCGCCGGTGACAAAGCCGAGCAAGAAGGCAACCTCCTGCCAGCTCCACACCAACACTGCACAGGTAAATGCGCAGTAAGCAGAAGCAACGCTGGTGTGGCTGGCCGAGATAGACAAGCCCA
>CAIVDH010000142.1 GCA_903904635.1 uncultured Burkholderiales bacterium
ATGCCGGTGTTTGGTTTCATGACCGCAGATTATTTGGTCGCTGATGGTGGCGACTGCAAAATGTCTGAGCTGATTCATCCCAAGGTAGAGCCAGAGATTGCTTTCATGACGAACAAGCCTTTGCGTGGCCCGGGTTGTCATATCGGCGCTGTGCTGGCAGCGACAGAATATGTGATACCCGGTATAGAAGTCATCGACAGCCGTTATCGTGATTTTAAATTTGATTTGAAAAGCGTCGTGGCTGATAACACCTCTGCAGCGCGCTATGTCATCGGCGGACAAAAGCTCGATGTACGTAATGCAGATTTGCGTAACACCGGTATCGTGCTGGAAAAAAATGGTCAGCCGGTTGTGTTTGGTGCCGGCGCTGCGGTGCTGGGTCATCCCGCTGCTGCGGTGGCGATGCTGGCTAATCATCTGGGCACCATGGGCGAAGAAATTCCTGCTGGTACGCTGATACTTTCAGGTGGCATTACGGAAGCCGTGGCTGTTGCTGCAGGCGACACCATGACGCTGCGTGTGCAAGGTATGGGCAGTACATCAATACGTTTCATTTAAATCGCGTTTCGTTTAACTATTTATATAAATTTTTTGATTGGATTTGACTATGCCATTTGCACAGATATTTTTAATGGAAGGCCGTACCGAAGATCAGAAGCGCGCAGTGATAGAAAAAGTCACCGCCGCGCTGGTGGAAGCTGTCGGCGCACCGCAAGAAAACGTGCGTGTGTGGATACAGGAAGTGCCTAAGACTAACTGGGGCATTGCCGGCGTTTCTGCCAAAGATCTGGGGCGCTAATCCATGAGCGCCACACAAAATCCGGAAATCGGACACTCCATACTCGCCAACGGCATCAAAACCAATTATCACGATGTCGGCACCGGCCATCCTGTATTGCTGATACATGGTTCTGGTCCTGGTGTGACAGGCTGGGCCAACTGGCGGCTGACGATTCCTGAACTCGCAAAAGGGAGTCGTGTGATCGTGCCGGATATGGTGGGCTTTGGTTTTACGGATCGTCCTGCTGGCATCAAGTATGGAATGGATGCGTGGGTAGCACAGGCGATAGGTTTACTTGATGCACTCAATATCGAGCAGACTGATTTAGTTGGTAATTCATTTGGCGGCTCGCTGGCATTGGCGCTGGCAATACGGTATCCGCATCGCGTCAGAAAACTGGTGTTGATGGGCAGCGTAGGTGTGCCTTTCACGCTTACGCATGGATTGGACCTGGCATGGGGCTATGAGCCATCGATAGCCAATATGCGCAAGCTGCTTGATGTGTTTGCGTATGACCGCAATCTGGTCACCGATGAGTTGGCCGAGCTGCGTTACAAGGCCAGCATACAGCCTGGATTTCAGGAAGCGTTTTCATCGATGTTTCCTGCACCACGACAAAATGGTGTGGATGCGCTGGTGAGTCGCGAAGAAGATATACGCGCTTTGCCGCACGATACGCTGGTGATACATGGTCGTGAAGACCAGATTATTCCGCTGGCAAATTCTGTCACACTGGCTAATCTGATTTCGCGTTCACAGTTGCATGTGTTTGGTCGCTGTGGGCACTGGACACAAATTGAGCATGCGGCGCGGTTTAATAAATTAGTGGCGAATTTTCTTTCCGAAGCTGCATAAATTTTTTACACAGCACTAATTACAAGGATCCGGGCACCAGCCCGGATATTTTTATGCCTCTCTCGCTATTAGTCCTCGCACTCTCCGCCTTCGGTATCGGCACCACTGAATTCGTCATCATGGGTTTACTGCCAGATGTAGCCACTGACTTGGGCGTCACAATTCCTGCTGCCGGCTGGCTGGTAACGGGTTATGCCTTGGGTGTGGTGATAGGTGCGCCTTTTATGGCGATGGCCACAGCACGTTTGCCACGTCGTACTGCGCTCATACTATTGATGAGTATTTTTATTATCGGTAATGCGTTGTGTGCGTTAGCGGCTGATTATTCCTTGCTGATGATCGCGCGTGTAGTCACGGCGTTGTGTCACGGTGCTTTTTTTGGCATAGGTGCGGTGGTAGCAGGCACACTGGTGCCGGCTAACCGGCAGGCCTCTGCAGTGGCGCTGATGTTTAGTGGACTCACACTGGCCAATGTATTGGGTGTGCCATTGGGTACTGCATTGGGACAGGTAGCGGGCTGGCGTTCGCCATTCTGGGTGGTGTCGGTCATTGGTGTGCTGGCTTTAATCGGCCTCATCATGGCCTTGCCACGCAATCAAGCGCATACGCCGCAATCCATGCGTACGGAACTCGCTTCCATGGGCAACAAAGGTGTGTGGATGGCCTTGTCGATGACGGTCTTGTTTTCTGCTTCCATGTTCACTGTGTTTACCTACATCGCCCCCTTGCTGATGGATATAACCGCAGTGTCGCCACAGGGCGTGACATTAACCTTAGTACTCATAGGCGTAGGTCTGACGATAGGCAATATCATCGGTGGCAAGCTGGCAGACTGGCGACTCACCACAGCACTGGCCTCTGCATTTTTAGCCATGGCCGTGTGCGCAACGATATTAAGTCTGGTGAGTAGTTTATTGATACCGACTGAAATTATTTTATTTTGTTGGGCAGGTGCGGCGTTTGCGCTGGTGCCGGCGTTGCAAGTTAACGTGGTGCGCTTTGGTCAGAGTGCGCCGAATCTGGTATCGATATTAAACATCGCGGCATTCAATCTCGGCAATGCAATTGGTGCCTGGGCAGGTGGCATGGTGCTTACACAAGGGCTGGGTCTGGTGAGTGTGCCACTGGCTGCTGCTGCGCTGGCGTTGATGGGTCTGGTGATGACGCTGCTCACTGCACGTGTAGGTAAGCGTATGTTGGCAACACCTGGGGCAGCAACGAGTAATTAAGCAACCAATTTTTGCTGTTTTAAATAATGAACTCAAATCAGATGTTGTCTGCTGCTGCGCCTGTTACGCGTATCGCTCGCCGTCGTGCCAAGCCGGGATGTGAAGCAGAATATGAAATGCTGGTGCGTGAGATGTTTGCCATCATGCGCACGAGTCAGGGATTTCTGGGGGCAGATATTTTGCCGCCAGAAGAAGCTGGCGGCGCG
>CAIVDH010000143.1 GCA_903904635.1 uncultured Burkholderiales bacterium
GCACAGGACCATCTATTGCCAGCGGCGCAATGATGGCATTGATACGCGAGCCATCCGGCAATCTTGCATCCACCATAGGACTGGATTCATCGACACGACGACCAACTCGGGAAACAATTTTTTCAATGATTTTCAATAAATGCGCATCATCTTGAAATTGTATGTTGGTCAACTCCAGCTTGCCGCGTCGCTCCACATAAATCTGCTTGGCTGAATTTACTAAGATATCGGATACAGTCGGATCATTCAGCAAAGGCTCTATCGGTCCGAATCCCATCATTTCATACTGCATATCCAATACCAGACGACGACGCTCGGCCTGATTGGCAATAATATTTTCATCATCAATAATGCGTTCGACTAATATCGATAGCTCACGCTTGAACTGTTCCTCATTCATCGTCTGCAAACGTTCAAGATCAATACGTTCAAACAGTATCCGATTGAGTTTTTTACGTATCGCCTGGTAGGCCTCACCTGAAAAATAATTTTCAGAAATTGGTTGCACGGCAGGCACCGGTACTAACGCCAGCTTTTCTCTGAAATTCATATTGTTGCTTCCACTTTATTCATTATTTTCCTATCTTTTATGTGTGCATGCGCGACATAAAGTTTTTAACTGTCCGAGTTGAATTCATTTTTTATGTTCTCTCGACTATCGTCCTATTTTTGAGTGGATTCAGCACGCTTAGAAAATAGACGTCGTATCATTCCTGGTTCATTTTTCAATGGAATATTTGCCAAGCTATTGGAAAAATCAATCAAACTTTTCCTAATATTGCTGGTGTGAGCAAGCTTGAAAATCGGTACGCCTTGATTAATTGACGCATTGGCTAGCTCATAATTATTCGGCACCAGTCGCTTGCTATGCAGTCCCAACATACGATCCATATCCGCCATGCTTACTCCTTCAGCACTGCCATGACGATTTACAATGATTTCAATTTTTTCTTTGGCGTAGCCCAGCGAGTGAAACATATCCAATAAATATTTTCCATCTCGCAGACAAATAAATGACTGTTGCAAAACCGGATAAATCCGGTATGCATGATCAAGTGCCCGTATCGTGACTGCATTAATCTGACGGCCCATATCAAGCAAGACAAAATCATATTGTTTGCGCGCTAGTTGCAAAATAGCCTCAATCTGATCAGGCTGTATCTCCGTAGTGGGTGCCGCTTCACTGGTGCCAGCCAGTACGCCACAATTTGGCGTGACGTGAATCAGACTAGCCTCCAGCAAATCCGCATCTAGCCGGTTAATCTGTGCGCACAAATCAGCTAGCGTCATGGAAGGCTTCTGGTCAGATAAATGTAAAGCGGTATCACCAAGTTGACTATTCAGATCGATTACGATTATTTTTTTATGCGTTAACATCGCCAGCGTGTAGGCAAGATTGGTAGACAAAAAAGTAGCGCCACTTCCGCCCTTGGCCGAAAGGAAAGCAAGAATTTTTCCTTCATTTTTTTTGGATGCCTGTAGTTTTTCATCAATGCGATCCAGCGCTGCATGAAATAACGATTGTTGTAGCGGCAGTTCAAGCACTTCTCTTACGCCGGCGCGTATTGCAGCAAGTAAGATTTCCGGCGTTTGATTTTTTATAAGGAGCACTAATGCGGCCTGCGGAAATTCCGTACTGAATTTCTCCAGCAGTGGCATGATATTTTCTTCTGCATCAGAGCCATCTAGCATCAATACTTCGGGCTGACTAGACTGCGCTGGTTCACTGCGCTGCAACTTCAATATTTGTACTGTATGGACTTGTACGGCTGGGTTACGCGACGCACAAAGAC
>CAIVDH010000144.1 GCA_903904635.1 uncultured Burkholderiales bacterium
GAGTATTTATGAAGGGCATAATCTTTCGCGAATTCATAGGCATGGTGGAATCAAGTTTTTCACTTGAAATTGCTGATGCCATCATTACTGCTTCAAATTTAAAAACAAATGGCGCCTACACCAGCGTAGGTACTTATCCGCATGAAGATATGGTGGAACTCGTCACCCATCTTGCTGCCCGCACCAATATCAGCGTGCCAGATTTACTAAGAGCATTCGGCCACCATTTATTCGATCGGTTCGCTCTCATACACCCGGAATACATCACTACTCAAGCCAGCGCATTTGAATTATTGCGCCTGCTAGATGGCCACATACATGTAGAAGTACGCAAACTTTATGCAGAAGTTGAGTTGCCCTCTTTCGATCATAGAGCAGGCCCTGATGGCAGCATGATTTTGGTTTATCGCTCTACACGTGCCCTTGCTGATTTTGCCGAGGGCATGCTGCATGGCTGCATCGATCACTTCAAAGAGCCCATGCAAGTTGATCGCTATGACCTGCCAGGATCGAATGGCGCGCATACTGAATTCACGCTCAAGCCAGGTGCGCATGCCAGCGCCGGATAATCTATACGCGCGCAAGTTAATGCGTGAAGTCCAAGCCCGCGAAGAAGCAGAAGCGCTGCTTGAGAAAAAAAGCCTTGAACTGTATCAACAAGCACAAGAGCGTGAACAAGCCGTCATCGCTTTGCGCGAAAGCGAAGAACGCTTTCGACTTATTGTCGAGATGTCGCCCGACGCCATCATCATCGAAGTTGATCGCGCCATCGTCTTTGCCAATACCGCAGCCAAATTATTATTTTTGCAAACAGAAAAACACGATCTCCTGGGTAAAAGCCTGCTCTCGCTCACTGCGCAACCAGACCGCACGAAAGCCCAGCACCGGCTTGAACTAGCTTACGCGGGTAACAATTGCGATCAAACAGAAGAAATGGCTGAAAGATTCGATGGCTCATTATTTCCCGTCTCTGTCAGATGCGCGGGATTGACATTCCAGGGCAAAAATGCGGTGCAAATGATTGCGCGCGACATCTCCAGACGCAAACGAATGGAAGAACAACTGTCGTTTCAGGCAACCCGTGATCCCCTCACAGGCGCACTCAATCGTGCAGAACTGGTGGCCAGTCTCTCTCAGTCATTAAGCCATGCCAGTCGCTATGATTATCCGCTCTGGGTGGGGTTCATTGATCTCGATGAGTTCAAACCTATCAATGACAATTACGGCCATCGCATCGGTGATCAGCTACTCATACAAGTTGCCAATCGCATCAATGCCGTGCTGCGTTCAGGCGATGCATTTGGTCGCTATGGCGGTGATGAATTTATTGTTGTGCTGCGCGGCGGCCCGAACGATAACCTCAATGAAATCTTAATTGAACGCATCATGATGGCAGTCAGCACGCCCATGCTCATCGATGGACATCAAATCAAAGTCACCTGCAGCTTTGGTCTTTCCGTGTTTCCCACTCATGGTGGTAGCGCAGATATGCTTATTGACCATGCCGACAAGGCGATGTATGAAGCGAAAGAGGCCGGCTCAAATATTTGGCGGTTTTATAGTGAGCATAATTCATCACAAAGTCCGTAAAATCTTAGCCATTACAATCAGCAGATCAATCATCATCAGATACTGCTTTGATTGCTCTACTTGAAGCCCATCGCGCAGGCCTGCTAAAGCATCCACACTGGTTGCCCAATCTTGCAGCAGGCGCCACTGTTGGCGTCGTCGCTCTGCCACTGGCCATGGCCTTTGCCATCGCCAGTGGCGCACAACCTGCGCAAGGCATCATCACCGCCATTGTTGCCGGTCTGGCTGTGTCATTGTTTGGTGGCAGCCGCTTGCAAATCGCCGGGCCCACCGGTGCATTCATCGTGGTCTTGTCTGGCATTACCGCTACCCATGGCTATGCTGGCCTGCAAATGGCCACGCTGTTGGCTGGTCTGATCTTGCTGCTCTTAGGCTGCGCGCGGCTAGGTAACATCATTAAATTCATACCGGAACCCGTAATCGCCGGCTTTACTGGTGGCATAGGCGTCATTATCTGGGTAGGGCAGTGGCCGCATTTTTTGGGCTTGCCTGTGCCAGCCGGCGCGCATTTTCATGAAAAGCTCTGGCATCTGTTTGCGTCGTTGCCGCAGCTACATCTGCCCACCACATTATTGGCCTTAGCTGCATTGCTGGTCGTGATTTTTAGTAAAACCATCCCGCTATTGCGGCATGTGCCCGGCCCATTGTTGGCGATGCTGGCTGCTGGTATTGCGCAATATTATTTACAAATAAATGGCGTGGCCACCATAGGCAGCGTATTTGGTGAAATACCGCGCAGCCTACCCGCGCCGCAGTGGCCGGAAATCACCTTGACCCAAGTCATCGCGCTCATCGGTCCGGCGTTTGCCATTGCGATGTTGGGTGCGATTGAATCTTTACTCTCAGCAGTTGTTGCAGATGGCATGTCCGGTACCCGACATGATTCCAATCAAGAGCTTATCGGTCAGGGCATTGCCAACCTAGTCACACCACTCTTCGGCGGCTTTGCCGCTACCGGTGCCATCGCCCGCACTGCCACTTCCATCCGGCAGGGTGCAACCAGCCCCATCGCAGGCATTGCGCATGTGGCCACGCTCGTCATAATGCTATTGCTGGCCGCGCCACTTGCGATACATATACCACTGGCAGCACTGGCTGCGATCTTGTTTGTGGTGGCCTGGAATCTTAGCGACGTGCCGCATTTTATGGGCATGATCAAACGCGCTCCTGTCGCTGATGTCGTCATCCTGCTGGTGACTTTCGCACTGACTGTTTTGGTTGATCTGGTTGTTGCAGTCAACATCGGCGTGATACTGGCCACGCTAAATTTTTTGCGGCGCATGGCAGCGAGTGTCGAGGTCTCAGCGATGTATGAAGTTGATTTACAAAATGAGTTGGCAAAGTTGGGCAAGACATCATTGCCCGATGGTGTGCTGGTATTTTCTATCGATGGTCCCTTCTTCTTCGCTGCCGCTGAAACATTCAAGCGTGCGCTGACTTTTACGCATAGCCTGCCGCGCGTCTTAATACTGAGGTTCGAGCGCGTGCCTTTCATCGACATCACCGGCATTTATACGCTGGCAGGCATCATCCGGGAGCTGCAGCAAAAGCAGGTGCGCATCATACTGACTGGTGCCAATCAGCGGCTGACTGAAAAACTGGGTAAGGCAGGATTACTTGATCTTGTAGGAATAACCTACTTCACCAGGAATTTTTCCGAGGCAATGTCAAAAGCTGACAAGGAAATTTTTACAAACGCCCCACCTTATTAATTGAGAATAGTTCTCATTCGGTGTAAGATCCATGACAGCAACTAACTTCCTTAAGAGCTGACATGACTAAATTTCTCCCTCTTTCACGTTATTTTCTTTTCTCGGTAGCAATGGCAAGCGTCACGCTGGCATCCCACCCCGCCAGCGCTGACACCGTTACGGTTTACTCAGCCCGCAATGAGCAATTGCTCAAACCCCTGCTAGACCGCTACAGCAAAGAAACCGGCACTGAAATCAAACTCCTCACCGCCAATGAAGGCGCTTTGCTGGCGCGTTTAAATGCCGAGGCAACAGGCACGCCTGCTGATGTACTCATAACCGTTGATGCCGGCAATTTATGGCAGGCCGCGCAGCAAGGGCTTTTGCAGCCTATTAACTCCAGCATACTGAATCAGAATATTCCTGCTCACCTGCGAGATCCCGGTAATCAGTGGTTTGGTTTGTCCGTGCGTGCGCGCACCATTGTTTACAGCAAAGCCCAGATACAAGCCAAAGATCTCTCCACCTACGAAGATCTGGCTGATCCTAAATGGAAAGGCAAGCTCTGTCTGCGCACCAGCAAAAAAGTGTATAACCAGTCGCTCATCGCCATGATGATTACTGAGCAAGGCGAAGCAAAAACCGAAGCCATGGTCAAAGGTTGGATCGCCAACCTCGCCACCGATGTTTTCCCCGATGACACCGCACTTCTCAAAGCTATCGCGGCCGGTCAGTGTCAGGTTGGTATCGTCAACACCTATTATCTCGGTCGCTTGCTAGACAAAGACGCAAATTTTCCAGTCGGGCTGTTTTGGGCAAATCAAAACACCAGCGGCACCCATGTGAATGTTTCTGGTGCCGGTATCACGCGTCATGCAAAAAACAAAGCCGGTGCACAAAAGCTGATTGAATTTTTATCTTCGGATAGCGCGCAGCTTTTTTATACCGATCAGGATTTAGAATTTCCTGCCAACCCTAAAGTCAAACCAGATTCACTCATTAAATCTTGGGGCGCATTCAAACCTAATCTCATCAACGTATCCAAAGCTGGTGAATTGCAAACGACAGCCACGCGTTTGATGGATCGCGCTGGCTATCGATGAGTTTCAACTAAGCGCCACGTGACATTCCCTGCTAAGCGCACAGCATGGTCAGTGCTTGCGCTGGCCATGCTCACCATCATTCCGCTTGCGGTGGTGCTGGGTAGCTGGCTCAGTCCGCAGCCTGAGGTGTGGCAGCATCTGCGTGCTTATGTTTTGCCGCAGGTGCTGCGCAATACCGTCATCATCAGCGTGGGGGTGGCTTGCATGGTGGGCGTGCTGGGCATATCGCTGGCATGGTTGACTGCAGTATGTGATTTTCCATTGCGACGTTTTTTCAGCTGGGCGCTGATTTTGCCACTGGCTCTGCCGGCCTATGTATTAGCAGCAGTGGAAGTGGGCTTGTTTGATTACAGCGGCGCATTGCAAACTTTTTTGCGTGAAGTATTCGGTAATCAATTCAGCTTGCCTTCCATACGGTCCATGGGTGGCGCTATTTTAGTGTTTGGCCTCACGCTTTATCCGTATGTATATTTGTTGGCGCGACAAGCATTTCTTACGCAAGGACAGCGCAGCATAGAAGCGGCGCAATCTCTGGGCTTAAGTCGCACCAGTGCATTTTTTCGTATTGCATTGCCGATGTCGCGGCCGTGGTGGATGGCAGGCATCTCACTGGCGTTAATGGAAACACTGGCTGATTTCGGTACCGTTGCTATCTTCAATATCGACACCTTTACCACGGCCATCTACAAGGCATGGTTAGGCTTATTCAATTTGCCTGTTGCGTCTCAGCTTGCATCATTGCTCGCACTAACGGTGCTTTTATTATTTTGGCTGGAACAACGCACGCGCAGTCAGCGCCGCTACACCGGCAACAGCCTGCAAGGCAAAACACATCAGCCCGCCCGCATCACATTACATGGCCTGCGCGGCGTAACAGCCACCCTCTGGTGCAGCCTGATTTTTTTACTCGCTTTCGCTCTACCAGTAGGACAACTTTTAATCTGGGTAGGACAAGTCGCGGCGACAGACTGGGATTCCCGCTACTGGGGATTTATTTTGCATTCACTGAGCTTGTCTGCACTGGCCGCGTTAATCGTCGTAACCGCCGGGCTATGGATGGCTGTGGCGCAGCGACAAAACCCGGGCCGACTCACCCAACTCTGGGTACGCACAGCAACCATAGGCTATGCGCTGCCGGGCATGTTGCTATCGGTGGGTTTGTTTGTGCCTATCGCATGGCTGGATAATTTTCTGCTGCCGCTCTGGCAAAGTGTGGGCGTGGTACCAGCGCCAATTTTGAAAGGCACACTCGCTGTGATGTTGCTGGCGTTAGCTGCGCGCTTTATGGCTGTCGGGTTTGAGCCTATGCAAGCGGCGATGCAGCGCATCACACCGAATCAGGAACAGGCGGCTAAAAGTCTGGGATTATCGCGCTGGCAAATGCTGCGCAGAGTGCACATACCGATGTTAAAAACCGGCTGGCTATCTGCGAGCTTGTTAGTGTTTGTAGAGGTGATGAAAGAAATGCCCATCACACTCATGACCCGACCTTTCGACTGGGATACCTTAGCCGTGCGCGTATTTGAGATGAGCTCTGAAGGCATGTGGGAACGCGCCGCATTACCGAGCCTGTGCATCGTCGTGGCAGGGTTGCTGCCTGTGA
>CAIVDH010000145.1 GCA_903904635.1 uncultured Burkholderiales bacterium
CAGGTGATGGAAGCATAGCAATTATCCAATCTTCGTTGTGTTCTTGCCGTCATCTGTAGATTTGCAGCGCGTATCAGTGCTGCTTGCTGTGCTAACGTGATCCAACCTTGCCAAAACCCCATGGTCCCATGGGGTTTTGTGTTTTCAAATTCAGATTTATTTTATCGTTTCGGCCCGATGTGAGCGCGTACCATCGCCAGGCCTACTGCCGTCACTATCATCGATCCACCAAGTAAATTGAGATAAGCCGATGCACCGCCAGCCGTAATCATTGCAGCGCCGGCGAATGCGCTGGTGAATGCGCCTATACGCCCAAACGCCATGGCTGAAGCTGCGCCAGTGGTACGGATTAAAGTGGGATAGATATGCGCGCATAACGCAAACATTGCGCATTGTAGCGCCGTGACGAACAAGCCATGCAAGCCCAGGCCCCACAGAAAAGTCTCAGTAGCTGCAGTGACGTTGACGATTTTTAAACCCAGCGCGGTCACAGCAGACATGGCGGCCCAAAAAATCATCGGCCAGCGTGAACCAAAACGGTTGATCGCCAGCGCGCAAAGTACTGCGCCAAAGATGCCACCAAAGTTGTAGGCAGTCAGACCCATGCCGGCTAAGGCTGGTGACAAACCTTCGGTGGTCAGCATGGTTGGCAGCCAGCTGTAGGCGGTGTAGATGGAGAGCTGAATCATGAAAAAACTAATCCACAGCCACACCGTATCTGAAGCCCGACCGTGGCGAAACAGATCGGCGATGCTGCCTTGTTTGGCAGCGACGATGACGCCATCGGTGAATTCACGCACATGCGCCACTTCGTGTGACATGCGTGTCATTAGCGCGCGTAATTCTTCCCAGCGTGATGTTTGCCGCACCAGATATTTTGGTGATTCACGCAGAAATAAAATCAGAATCATGGCATAGGCGATGGGTATGGCACCGCCTATGAAGAAGAATGCGCGCCATCCTTGTGTGGGCAATATCTGACCAGCAGCCAGCCCGGCCAGCATGCCACCCAGCGGATAGCAAACGATAGCAGTGGTAACGGCCATGGTGCGATGACGCAAGGGGATGAATTCTGCAGTCAGTGTGGTTGCAGCAGGTAGCGTTGCGCCTATGCCTATGCCGGCGAAGAAGCGGATTATGGCTATCGTCGTCACATCAGGCGCATAGCCTATTAGGAAAGTGGATATGGCGAACAGTAAAACACTGGCTACCAGCACCGGCTTGCGGCCTATTTTGTCAGCGATCATACCGGCGCTCAGGCTGCCTACGGCCATGCCCATTAATCCACAGGCGACTGCGATTGAAAATGCGCCGCGCGTGACGCCCCATTCTTTCATAATCATCGGTATGGCATAGCCGATCATCTGACCATCAAAACCATCTAGTGTGATGGTGAGTGCAGCCAGCAGATAGATGTATTTCTGGTAGGCGGAAAATTTGCCTTCGTCTATCGCTTTGTTTACATCAAAATTTCCGTGCGATGTGCTTGGTATGTTTGCCGTCATGTCTGCTCCGTTGGCCGATTTTATTATCGGCTCATTTAATTTAATGCAGGGTTGCCAGCAAACCCTGCTCGATTGTTACCTTGCCTGACTATGGTATTGCTTTATATTTTTTGCTTGATGTATTTTGCTTGATGTATTTTGCCTTATATTTTTTATTCACTGTCCATTTGTCGTGATGGATGCGCATTAGCGAACGCTGGTAATGCTTCACATGCTGTGTAAATTGCGCGCAGCGTAGGGTAGGAGCCAAGATCTACATCAAAGCGAGATGCGCTAAACAATTGCGGAACCAGTACGCAGTCTGCCATGGTGGGGCTGTCGCCAAAGCAGAAATTCCCTTTTGATGGCGCGTGCGACAGGTCAGCTTCAAGTGCTTCTAGACCGGCGCTTAACCAGTGTCGTATCCAGCCCAGCTTTTGTTCTTCTGATAGCGCGAGTGTGCCGGTCAGATATTTTAATACGCGCAGGTTTTGCAGCGGATGTATGTCGCAGGAAATCGCCAGGGCGATTTGACGCACGCGTGCGCGTCCTTCCATGGTGTCGGGAATGAGTCGTACCTGAGGATATTTTTCATCCAGATATTCAATGATTGCCAGAGACTGGCTTATGTGCAAGCCGTCATCGTCTAGCATGGGTACGAGCTGTTGCGGGTTGAGTGATTTATAAGGCTCTTGAAATTGCATGCCACCGTTGCGGGTCAGGTGTATCGGCACGTATTGGTAATCAAGGCCTTTTAAATTCATCGCAATGCGCACGCGATAGGCTGCCGAGCTGCGGAAATAATTGTGTAGCACTAGCGGTTGCGCTGGCTGCAAGGTGTCGGCAACGTGGTTCATGTGGGCTTTCTGGTTGGTGCGTTTTCTGTTGATGACGTCAAAGGTGATGCACGCATAGTCGATGCACTCAAAGCGCAACGAACACCCGGTTACCCTCGATTTTAACGGGATAGGTTTTGATGTCTTCAGTCAGCGGTGCGCACATGGCTTTGCCATTACGGATATCGAATTTTCCCTGATGTAGCGGGCATTCGATTTCACGGCCTTCCAGGAAGCCGTCGCATAGTCGTGCATTACCGTGGGTGCAGATATTGTCGGTTGCGAAAACTTGATCTTCGACTTGATATAAGGCGATGCTTTTGCCACCGACAGTCACACCGATTACATCATCTTGTGGCACTTCATCAGCGGCGGCTGCGTCTATCCAATTGTTTTGCATGGGGTTTCCTTCAAATAGGGTAGATGAGGGAGTTGGGGATCATTTCGCTGTCATAGATGCAAAGACGCGAGATGAACTTAAGACCATTTGCATCGCGGC
>CAIVDH010000146.1 GCA_903904635.1 uncultured Burkholderiales bacterium
AGCCCGATTCCATTAATTTTGCATCCCGAACTTTGATAGGCTGGACTTTTTTCTCAACTATTTTTTCTATAGATTTATTCATCAGCGTGCCATCCGTCCCTCTAAGAGGATCAAAACCTCTCCGATCGCGTACGAAAATTCTTGGCGCATTTGATCTGGCTAGTTGTGGATTGTTCAGAACTTTAGTTTGAAGTAAATGACTTGTTCTTACAGCGCTGCTTACGGTCAAAGAAATCATAGCTGGCTCCCTATGGGAATGTATTGTTGAAAATAAATGTCTTCCCTCCTGTGCGCCTTAAAAGTTCAAAACACTCAAGATTGTTTTCATATTTGCAATCATTGTGCCAGCCGCAACAACGATAATCTGTGTGCGATCAAGGTGATGGCCTACTAATTTCGTCGTACTTCTTCCACAATAATGCACGGCCATTGCTCACTAATTTGAGCCTGCCCCATGCCGATTCATTTGTTATGCCCCTTTTAGATGCGCGACTATCGGCAAAGATTGTTTTGATGTTGATTTGCGGCTACTCTATAGCCACTTTTTTCGGATATCGGCAGTTATCAAAAACTTCGGCGTAGACCGGACTGGCAATTTGGTTAGTCTATGCGGCCGGTTTATAAAAATTTGGAGTCCAATGCGAGTTGCAGTTATAGGTGGTGGTGTTATCGGCGTAAGCACAGCTTATTACCTGGCCGAAGCAGGCCATGAAGTTGCGGTTATCGAACGCTATGGCAATGTGGCGCAGGAAGCCAGCTTCGGTAATTTGGATCTTATGGGTCCCACCAGTGCGTTGCGTAATTGGACGGTTCCTGGCTTGCCATTCCGTGCACTTTCCATGCTGTTCAGCCCAGAATCTCCTATTGCATTTAGTTCCAGGTTTGAACCGGCAATGTGGTCATGGATGCGACGCTGGGTTTCTGAATGCCGAATTACGCGCTTTAAACAAAACCATCACAGGCTGAAAGCCTTGGCTGATTACAGTGGGCAGTTAATGGCCCAGTTAATACAAACACATGATCTGGATTTTCAGCAGCGTAAAGGTTCCATGCTGATGTTCCGCTCAGCGAAAGATTTGCAGCTGGCACGTCCCACTATGGAGTTACTCGGCGAGTCTGGCACTGCGCATGAGTTACTTGATCCAGAAGCAGTGCGTCAGATAGAACCTGCACTCTCCGCAGAAACTGAATTTCATTCTGCGCTACACGTGCCGGAAGATATGGCTGGTAATTGTCCACTTTTTGTACGCCAAATGCGCATGCTTGCGCAAAATTTGGGGGTTGAGTTTCACTTCAATAACGAGGTGCATTCGATACGCCATCAAGACAATACGGTTAATTTACTCATTGATGAGCGTACTGTCGAAGTTGATGCCGTGGTAATCGCAGCCGGCAGTGATAGCGGACGGCTACTACATGGGCTGGGAATTAATTTACCTCTTTATCCTGTCAAAGTTTACTCTGCTTCGGCAACCGTACAAGAATTTGAAATGGCACCGCAGACATCGATTTTTGATGACACTTATCATGTTGCGCTAACTAGGTTGGGTAAACGCATACGTATAGCCGGTTGCGCTGAGTTGGGTTCTTCAACGGTGAATCTGCATAAAAAAGCGGTAAATACGCTGGTGAAGGTTGCTGATGATTGGTTTCCCAGTGCTGCAAATTATCGTAATGCGAATTTTTGGTGTGGCACAACAGGCATGCTGCCCGAGGGTGTACCTTTACTGGGGGCTACGCCAATTCCACAGGTATTTATCAATGCCGGTCATGGAGCGGGTTCATGGGCGCTGGCTGCAGGTAGTGGAAAATTGCTAGCAGATGTTATCTCACAGCGCGAAACTGAAATTAGCCAAGAGGGTCTGACTTTGTCACGTTATAGCGAAATGAAAAACTGAGATGTCATTCACAGCCTTGTATCGGATAGCACAGATACGCGCCATCGAACAGGCTGCATTTACCGTAGTTCCCTCCAATACGCTCATGCAGCGCGCAGGTCAGGCGGTCGCTGATGCTGCTATCGATATGCTAGGCGATAATCTGCAGCAAAAACAAATACTGGTTCTGGCAGGGCCGGGCAATAACGGTGGAGATGCGTTGCAAGCTGCTGCGCAACTTGCCCAACAAGACGTGAAGATATCTATCGTGTTGATGGGTAAAGCGGCATCCTTACCTGCAGACGCGCATAATGCATACAGTCATGCCTGCAATTCTCCGGCTGAATTCATATCAGCGCAAAAGGCGATTGAACATACAGGCTGGGATCTGATTATTGACGGCCTTTTTGGCATAGGCCTACAACGTTCTGTTGAGGGATCTGCTCGCGAGCTTATTGAGGCAGTTAATGCCCGTCACATTCCGGTCTTGGCTATCGACATACCCACCGGCTTAGATGCGGATACTGGCTGCGTGATTGGTCCAAATGGCATTGCCATAGAAGCTGACCGCACCATAACTTTTATTGCCAACAAGCCCGGCTTATTTACGTCAGATGGCCGCGATTATGCGGGTACTGTCGAACTCGACTCACTAGCCATTGATCCGGCAATATTTAATCTGACGGCTAAACTACCAGCAGCAGAATTAAATTCACCAGAATTATTTTTGTCAGCCGCACAAAAAAGACGCCATGCCTCACATAAAGGAAGTTATGGGGATGTGGCCATCATTGGTGGTGCAGCTGGAATGACCGGTGCGACGATACTTGCTGCACGAATGGCAGCCTGTGCAGGCGCAGGACGTGTATTTGCCGGCTTCATTGATATGCCTCCCGCCTACGACAGCTTGCATCCTGAGTTAATGTGCCGTGCAGCCAATGAGATTGATCTCACGCGAGGTACGCTGGTGATCGGACCCGGTCTTGGTATGGCGCGTCATGCGCATGATTTACTTTCAAAAGCGCTAAGCAGCGATCAGCCTCTGGTGCTTGATGCAGATGCTCTGAACATCATCGCTAATGAAGCTGCATTGCAAATTAAACTTTCTAAACGACAGGCCAGTACCATATTGACGCCCCATCCGCTGGAAGCTGCACGCTTACTAAACAGCAGTAGCGCAGACATACAAGCAGATCGCTTGCATGCAGCAGCAGCCCTCGCGGCAGCATTTAATAGCGTGATTATTCTTAAAGGTTCAGGTAGCGTGATTGCGCATCCTGATGGCAGACTGATTATTAATACGACCGGAAATCCGGCCCTGGCAACGGCTGGTAGTGGCGATGTGCTGGCAGGGTTATGCGGTGCCCTGATCGCACAAAATCATATCGCGTCATGGGAAGCGGCACTGGCGGCAACCTGGCTGCATGGGGACGCAGCGGACAGATTGGTTAGTATGAAAATCGGTCCAATCGGATTGACTGCGAGCGAGTTCATACCTGAGATTAGAAACGGTATCAACCAATTGCAACATTGAATTTGATACGATTAAGTTGAGTATGCAAGCGCAGGTGTAATCATATGGCCTGCGGCGATCGTAATGGTGCGGGCACATTTTGCAGCGATTGATGTATCGTGCGTAACTAATATCAGTGTCGAGCCGCGCTCCTGATTTAACTCGAACATCAGTTGTATTACTGACTCACCCGTAATCGCATCCAGACTGCCCGTAGGCTCATCAGCAAGCAACAACGGTGGCTCGGTGACGAAAGCGCGCGCTAAGGCTACACGCTGCTGCTCACCGCCTGATAAATATTTTGGATAATGCTTCAAACGCTGTTGCAAGCCAACCCGGGCTAGCATGGCCTCTGCTTTTTGGTGAGCATTGGAATCAGCGCGCAATTCTAATGGCAGCATCACATTTTCTAATGCGGTCAGATGTGACAACAGTTGAAATGACTGAAATACAAAGCCCAAATGTTGCATGCGCCAGGCAGCGCGGCCATCTTCATCAAGCGCAAACAGATCAATGCCATTTATATTAACCGTGCCTGATGTAGGTTTATCAAGTCCGGCCAGCATACCTAGCAGCGTTGATTTTCCAGAGCCGGATGCGCCCACAATAGCCAGCGTTGTGCCGCTATGCACGGTAAAATTAACATCATTGAGTATGATTAATTCCCCGCTCGCATCCGAGACTTTTTTTGTGAGGCCAGTTACTTCAATGATGGAGGAATTCAAGGTATGTTCTGTCATGCAGGATAAAAAAAATCAACGGGATATTTGTAATCGGATAATGCGCATCTTGAAATCACCGGCGCTCATGCTTTCAGTGATCATCGTTTTGTTCGTAATGCCGGCCTATTCTGCATCAAAAACCATGGTTGTGCTCGGCGACAGCCTATCGGCGGAGTATGGGCTGCCCAGAGGTAAAGGCTGGGTCAGCCTGATGCAGACTCGCTTAAATGAACAAAAAATCAACCTCTCTGTCGTCAATGCCAGTATCAGTGGTGAGACAACCGCGGGTGGCAAGACCCGTTTGCCGGCTCTGCTGCAATTGCATCGCCCTGGCATAGTCGTCATTGAGCTAGGTGGTAATGACGGCTTACGCGGCCTCTCATTGGTTGCAACGCAGGCAAATTTGCATGAGATGATCAAACTTGCCAACGCCAGTGGTGCACTAGTCGTGTTGGTGGGTATGCAGATCCCGCCTAATTATGGGCTTGATTACAGCAAGCGATTTAATGCCATGTTTAATAAACTGAGCAATGGAAAAGAGGTCAGACTGGTACCCTTTCTATTGGAAGGCTTGGATGATACGGAAAAATTTTTCCAGCCTGATCGCATACATCCCAATCAAAGCGCCCAAATGCAGATGCTAGATAACGTCTGGAATACACTAAAACATCTGATTAAATAATATGCAGAAAATCAGCTCATGAAATATCCGGCTCTAATAAGAGCAGATGCGATGCTGGCGCAGCTGGATCAATATGACAGCATCATCGATGTTCGTTCAGAATCCGAATACGCTCTTGACCATATTCCCGGGGCGATAAATTGCCCGGTGCTCAATGATGCGCAGCGTATAGAAGTAGGCACGCTCTACAAACAAACTAGTGCTTTTGATGCAAAAAAAATCGGCGCTTCCATGGTAGCCCGAAATATCTCGCAGCATCTGGACATGGTTTTTCATGACAAGCCACGCGAATGGCAACCTCTAATCTATTGCTGGCGTGGGGGCAATCGTAGCGGATCTATGGCGCATATTCTTGCCAAGATAGGCTGGCATGTCATGCAGCTAGAAGGCGGCTACAAAGAATATCGCCGTGAAATGACCAGCTTGTTGGATCAGCAAGCTGAGTCACTCGTATTTCGGGTTATCTGCGGCACAACTGGCAGTGGCAAAAGCCGTTTGCTTGAAACACTCGCTGCATCTGGTTCCCAAGTACTGGATCTTGAACAGCTGGCGGCACATCGAGGTTCTGTATTAGGAAATTTGCCTAATGCACCGCAACCCTCACAAAAAATGTTCGAGTCGCGGATCTGGCAAACATTGCGTAGATTTACAGCAGATAGAGTGGTGTTTGTCGAATCAGAAAGTAAAAAAGTCGGTAATCTGCGCGTGCCCGAAAAACTCATGGAGAAAATTCGCACTTCTTCATGCGTTGCATTGAATACAGAGACTAGTCTGCGCGTTAATTTATTAATGGAAGATTACGCACATTTTGTGCGCGACCCGCATTTACTCGGTCAGCAAATGCAACATCTGGTCAGTCTGTATGGGTATGAAAAAATAAAGCGCTGGCAAGCCATGGCATCCGATGGAGAAATGCAAACACTGGTGCATGAATTACTCGTACAACATTACGACCCTGCTTATTTACGTTCCATAGAGCGTAATTTTCCACAACTAGCATCTGGTAGTGCCTTAGAGCTAACTGATATTTCCGAGAGTTCGTTTAAGGAAGCAGCCTCTGTCCTGATAAGGCATGAGACTGTTATGCGAGAGTGAGACCTCAAGGCTAAATCTGCTTTATATGCTGTGACATCTTCCGCTAACGCGAAACATGTCACAGCCTGTTAGTGCATTATTTATTTGGCGGCAGGTACAGACTTAGCTACTTGCGCTTGTTTGATGATTTCAGCTTTGGCACGCTTTTTAATCACACCCAGAAAAGCTGCGGTCTCTTGCGTAGCAAGAAATTCATCAACTTGCTGCTGCTCGGCTTTTAATGTGGCTTCGTCAGCAGCATCTTCGCTAATTTTATTAATACGATAAATGCTGTAACCGCGTCCTGGTAATGCGACACCGATATAAGCAGGCAGCTTCGTTGCATCGGCTTTCATTACGGGTGCAACTGCTGGGGGCGGCAATCCGCCCGGTTTATTACGGGACACAGTAAGACTAGTGCCAAATGCTGCGTTACCACCTTTGCGCAGTTCAGCTAGCTTCGCTTCACCAGCTTGTTTGGCCAGCTTTTCTGCCTCAATCGCGCCCACTCTATCTTCCAATACCGGCTTAACTTCAGACATAGGGGTTTTAGTGATGGGCTTATATTCCACTACGCGTCCTGCAATCAGCACACGCGGCGCAACTTCTACCGCTTCGGTATTGCGCTTGTTGCGTACAGCATCATCAGCAAACAATGCTGCTAAAAATTTAGGCTGATTAAAAGCGGCAACCTTAGGCAGCGCAGGATTAGGTTTTTTAGTCAGGCTATTAATGGTTTCGATTTTC
>CAIVDH010000147.1 GCA_903904635.1 uncultured Burkholderiales bacterium
CGCGCAAGCGCTTTAATATGCCAAACTGAATTTCATGCGGATTAAGTGAGACTAGTTTATTAAATCCGTCCGCAAAACTGGTGAGCGTTTCACCGGGCAGTCCGGCAATCAGATCCACATGCAAATGGGCAGTCGACCGCTCGCGCAACCAGCGCAGGTTTTCTGCTGCTTTTTCATTATTCTGTTTTCTGCTGATCAGCTTTTGTACTTCCGGATTAAATGTCTGTATGCCTATTTCAAATTGCAATGCGCCAGCCGGAAATTTTTGTATGCTTGCCTTCAAAGCATCAGGCAAATGATCTGGTACTAATTCAAAGTGTGCAAATACGGGATCACCAGGATGTGCTTCTAACTTATCTAAAAAGAATTGCAAAATTTTCAGGCTGGTTTGTATATTCAGGTTAAACGTGCGATCGACAAATTTGAACAGCCGCGCACCTCTTGCGTATAAGCTTTCTAACTCGACCAGAAATTTATCCAGCTCGAATGGCCAAGCCGTCTTGTCTAACGCCGACAAGCAAAATTCGCATTTAAACGGGCAACCGCGCGACGCTTCTACATACAAGGTGCGGTGCGCCAGATCTTCAGCGCTATATAAGGCTTAGGGCAGGGTAAGTTGTTCCAGCGGCGCTTGGTTACCCGGATGTATTTTCATTATGGGTTTGGGGCCATGCAAAATTGAATGACAAATTTTTGGAAAAGTAGTCTCGCCCCATCCCGTAATCAAATAGTCAGCCATCGCAACAATTGATTGCTGCTCTGGCTCATATGACACCTCCGGACCACCTATGACGATGCTGATATGCGGCGCGACTCGCTTTAGTAGCGCAATTATTTTTGCGGTCTCATCGACATTCCAAATATAAACACCAAAACCAATTATTGCTGGCTCCAGTGCCAGCAATTTTTCAACGATATCTGTGGTGCGTGTACCAATGACAAATTCTTTGAGTATGGTCTGATCTTGTAATTCGCCCATGTTGGCCAGCAAATAGCGCAGGCCTAATGAAGCGTGGGCATAGCGCGCATTGAGTGTAGTGAGTACGATCGTCATTTCGCCATTTCTTTTTCTTGCAGTTGCCGCCACATGATTTTTCCTGTCGCAGACTTCGGCAGACTCTCTACAAATTCTACTTGTCGCGGCACTTTATATGCTGCCATTTTTTCGTGCGCCCATTGCATGATTGCTTCTGCACTAATATCGCTATTGTCTTTTTTTACAATCAATGCTTTTACTGTTTCACCGCGATACGCGTCCCGACACGCGATGATGCAGCATTCGCGTATATC
The DNA here is from genome assembly GCA_903904635.1 of uncultured Burkholderiales bacterium. GTDB lineage: Bacteria > Pseudomonadota > Gammaproteobacteria > Burkholderiales > Burkholderiaceae_D > Pernthalerella. The sequence continues at coordinate 1,291 of CAIVDH010000147.1, forward strand.
TGGATGTTGATACATCATCGATTCAACTTCTGCTGGCCAAACTTTATAACCGCTTGCATTGATCATACGTTTTAAGCGATCTGTAAAGAAAAAGAAGCCTTCGTCATCGATATATCCAAGGTCTCCGGATCGGAAGTATTTTTTTCCTTCGATATCAATAAATGCGTCTGATGTTTTTTGCGCATCTTGCCAATAGCCTTCAAACACTTGTGGCCCGTTCATGATGATTTCACCCGTCTGATTATTTGGCAATATTTTCCCGGTTTCTGGATCAATCACTTTTGCATCAACACTGAAGGTCGGTATACCTAAGCACTGCATCTTGAGCCGTTGCACAGGATTAGAGTGGGTTGCTGCCATGGTTTCTGATAGGCCGTAACCTTCCATGTAGCAGAGACCTGTCAAATCCAATAATTTTTGCGCAATCGCTACCGGCATTGCTGCACCACCGCCTGAGACTCGTCGCAGGCTTGTTATGTCGTAGTCTGATAATTTTGGATTTGATAAAAAATCGATCATCATGGTCGGGATACTAGTCCATGTGCTTACGCGATGACGTGATATCAAACGACCTGCGGTATCTCTGTCCCAACGCGGCATGATCACCAGCGTAGCGCCGGCATAGATGGATGAATTCATGCTAACTTGCATGCCTGTTACATGAAACATGGGCAACACTACTAAGGTCACATGATCAGCACTACCTGCACCAGACCAAATTGCACCACTGACAGTGGCAAACATGACTGAACGATGTTTATGTATGCAACCCTTGGGCTTGCCGGTAGTGCCCGATGTATAAGGCATACAGGCCAAGTCATCTGGGCCGGCCAGATGCGGCTTGGGATTCAACCCGGCATCCATAACACTCATCCATGGATGTATACGCTCATCATCATAAGTTTGCCGTGGCGCCCTGACCCATTCTGGCATCTCATCAGTTGGTAGGCCTATACAGTCCGAGTAGGTGGCCACAATAAGATTTCGCAAACCCTGATCTACGAGCAATGGCATTAACCGTGGCGCCAATTCTTGGGCAGTGATGGCAAATTTTGCGCCGCTGTCTTCTATGGTGTGACGTAATTCTTCCGTCATCAGCATAGGGTTAACGGGCACGACCATCGCATCAGCGCGCAAGATTGCGTAATAGGCCATGATGAACTGCGGGCTATTTTGCATATGCAGCACGACCCGGTCTCCGCGGCTGACCTTGCCTACATGCGTCAGATAAGCTGCCAATCTATCGACCTGATGCTGTAATTGCCTATAACTGATTTGCCAGTCATAAAATATCAGCGCAGTCTTATTCGGATATCGCTTAGCTGAAATTGCGAGATTTTCATATAAGCTAGTTGCAGGTGCAGTTAGCTTGAAGGGCAAGCCGGCAGGCCAGTGTGCATAGTGAATGGTATTCATGCGCGGCTTAAATGTTTAAATTTAGTTTGGTAATTATAGGCAGTTGTGCAACCAGCGCCGCCTTGAACCATACTTTCACCACCAAAGGC
>CAIVDH010000148.1 GCA_903904635.1 uncultured Burkholderiales bacterium
CTCAAGCAAATCGAGCCGTTCGAGCCGACCTTTCATCTCGGTCAGGAAGTCACGCTGGTACAAAAGCGTGAAGATGGCCGCTTTGATCTGGAAACCTCTACCGGTACCTGCTTCATCACCAAAACTATTTTCATCGCAGCCGGTGTGGGCTCATTCCAGCCGCGCACCATCAAGGTAGATGGCATCGAAGCTTTTGAAGGCTCGCAGCTGTTTTATCGCGTAAAAGATCCGGCGCGCTTTGCAGGTCGCAATATCGTCATCTGTGGTGGCGGTGATTCGGCGCTTGACTGGGCCTTGAACCTTCAAGGCAAAGCAGAATCCGTGATCCTGCTGCACAGACGCGATGATTTCCGTGCTGCGCCAGCTTCGGTAGCGAAGATGAAAGCGCTGTGCGAAGAATATGAGATGCAGCTGGTGATAGGTCAGGTATCCGGCTTTGAAGAAAAAGACGGCAAGCTGGCCGAGATCAAGGTCACGGGTGCCGATGGTGTGACGCGTCGCTTGCCACTCGATGATTTGCTGGTGTTCTTCGGGCTTTCGCCCAAGCTGGGTCCGATAGCCGAGTGGGGTCTGGATATCGAGCGCAAGCAATTGAAAGTGGATACGGAAAAATTCGAAACCAATGTGCCGGGTATTTTTGCTGTGGGTGACATTAATGTTTATCCGGGCAAGAAAAAACTCATCCTGTCAGGCTTTCATGAAGCCGCTCTAGCAGCCTTTGGTGCGGCGCCTTATATTTTCCCGGACAAGAAAATTCACATGCAATACACCACCACCTCGCCTAAGCTGCATAAGATTTTGGGTGTAGACTCGCCTGTGTTTGATTAACGTATCAGGGTCTGATGGCTACTGCAAAGAAAAAAACGGAACCGCGCGCGCTGCAAGCACGCGCGGTCGAAACACGCGACGCCATACTCAAAGCAGCGATACGTATATTTGCCAAACATGGTTTCAGCGGCGGCAGGATAGAACAGATTTCCAAGCTGGCCAAAACGCATGACCGCATGATTTACTATTACTTCGGCAGTAAAGAAAAACTGTTCATAGAAGTATTGGAAACCATTTATCAGCGCTTAAATGATGCCGAAGCTGCGTTGGAATTTGATCTTGATGATCCGGTAGAAGCACTGCGCATCGTGGTGCGCTTTAACTGGCAATACTATCTTGATCATCCTGAATTCATCACGCTGTTAAATAGCGAAAATCTGCATCAGGGCAAGCATGTAAAAAAATCGGCGCAAGTGTCAGAGTTGTCCTCACCGGCGGTTAACCTACTGGCCAAAATCATCAAGGCTGGCCATCAGCAGGGGCTGTTCAGAAAAGACATACGCGCGCGTGATTTATATCTGACGATAGCTGCGCTCGGCTATTTTTACTTATCCAACCGCCATACCTTGAGCGCATTTCTCAATACGGATCTACTGGCAAAAAAAGCGGTATCGAGCTGGCTGGATTCCATGGTCGATACCGTTTTACGTAAAGTGCTGCTCTAAGATCGTTGAACACCAATGTCAGCCATTTAAGCGCGAACGTTCAGGTCCCAACTCAAAAGACACTGGATTCCGGCCAGCGCCGGAATCCAGTGTCTTTCGATGAGCGCCTGAAAAAATTTACATTGAAGCGCGATAAATTTCCGCTTTAACTAACTGGCCTTGCGCATCAGGCACAACATCTGATGTAGCACCTGATAAAGACCTGATACAACACCTAAGATTAAAACTGCGTGACCGTTTCAAAGAAAAGTTTATTGTTGCGACGGGTGTCGTTAGTATCAATCTGCTGATTCGCGCTGGCGAAGCGAAAATCAATCTGCGTTTTCTTATCTATCACCAGGCGCAGGCCTATCGCTGTCGAGTTGATAGTAGAGCTCGTCGCCGCAACCGATGCGCTGGCAACCGTCTTGGCATTAGCCCAGTCAGCAGAGACATAAAGCTGCGGACTGCTGACTCTTGCACCAAGATCCTTAGCTAAGTCATAGCGCAATTCAAGCAAAGCACCCAACCCCTTGTCACCAGCAATCAGGGCAGGTGTAAAGCCTCGTCCTATCGTAGAAGCGCCAAACACAATCTGCTCACCAGTAAGCAAACGATCCTGCGAATACTGACCCAACGCAAACATACGCAAGCTAAACCGCTGCGGCAAAGTTTGCGTACGCTGCCACGTCATCGTGTATTTCATGAATTCAGGCTGAAATCCTGCAGTACTTGGTAAAGAGGCCTCGCTTTTCATCGCGCCAAACAATGGCATACCGCGCGAGACCCCAACACCCAGACTCTGCACACCATTCATCCAGCCATTCAAAACCCAACTCGCACCCAGATCGGCAACACTCATCCTGTCATTCGTCAGCATCGCGCCCGCAACTGTCGTCTCACTATTATTGACAGCCAAACCACCATCCAGATAAACCGAACTCTCTCTGGTGCGCAGCAAAGGAAAGCGTAATCTTGGTGAAATCGAATACGCATTACTTTCAATATCAAGGCTAGACAGATAATCACCAGGCTTGGCCTGACTGCGCGTCAGACCAAAACTGGCGATCAAACCACGACTGCCAATCGCCTGCGAATATCTACTGACCACACTGCGCACACCCTCAAAACTGCCCTCTGGTCTGCCAGTTGCCGTTAACGACAAAGTCACTTGTCCTTTACTGTTGAACGGTTGCTGAAAAATGCCTATATAACCCAGCGCATAAGGGCCAGTAGATTTTGAGCCAGTGTTACCCGTGGTGCCAATATGCGCATCAGCCAGGGGTGCCACCGTAATGACCAGATCTGATGCACCAAGCACGGCAGCAGGACGCAACACCGCCGTACCTGCAATACCGGGAATATCATTAATCATCAGCAAAACGCGCTCCAGACCTGCCAGATCCAGCGGGCGCAATTGTGCAACCGGTTTTGCATACGCCTCAACCAATTCATTCATTGCCGCATTCGGACCTTCAACAAACACCTGCGCAACATAACCCTCTATAACTTTTATTTTAAAAATCCCGCTATTGACCTGCTGCGGCGGCACAAACACGCGCACCAGAAAAAAACCACGCTCACGATATTTGTTTTCAAGCGCAAGCGCTGCATCGCGTATCGCCGATAAACCCGTTTTTTTATTCAATAGCGGCGCAAAAAATGCCTCGCCCTCTGATTTTGGAAAGTGACGCATACCTTCGATATCCACACCCTGGAAATCAAATTCAATTTCATCCACTGCTTTAGGCACAGCTGACTTTTCAGGACTTAAAATCTGCAGATCAATATTCGGAAATTTTGGCAAATCACGCTGCTGCCTATCGATCGTATTCATCTCCTGATTCAGTTGACGAATCTGATC
>CAIVDH010000149.1 GCA_903904635.1 uncultured Burkholderiales bacterium
TGGTTTGACGCCTGAAGGCATTAGCAAATTCGATGGTCTGCGTTAAGCAGAAAAATCAACCATAACGATCAGCATGGGAGCAGATATGCAGGCAAAAATTCGTAAACTAATTGTGCAAGTCGACGAGACGCGTATGGAGATGGGGCAGCCGGTTAGTCCGCCCACGCGCCGTGCAGTGGCCATTGCTGTAATTGCCAATCCGTTTGCTGGTCGTTATGCAGAAAATCTTGATGCGCTTAGTGATATTGGTGCAGAGCTGGGCAAGCTGCTGGGTGAAAAATGTGTGGAGGCGCTGGGCATACAGCCGCATCAGGCTGAAAGTTATGGCAAGGCTGCGATTGTGGGTGAGGGTGGTGAGCTTGAGCATGCCGCTGCCATACTGCATCCCAAGTTGGGCGCGCCCTTGCGTGAGGCGGTAGAAAAAGGCGCGGCGCTGGTACCGTCTTCAAAAAAAATCGGTGGGCTGGGTACGGCTATTGATGTGCCGCTGGGTCATAAGGATGCTGCTTTTGTGCGCAGCCATTTTGATGCGATTGAAGCGCGCGTATCGGATGCACCGCGCGCAAATGAAATTGTGGTGGCGGTTGCCGTAACGGATTCTGGTCGGCCATTGCCGCGCATAGGTGGTTTGCAAAAGCATGAGATCAAAGGACAGGATGGGTTGCGCTGATATGAACAAGGAGAGCGGCATGAAATATTTAAAAATGCATTTAAAAATGTTTATCGGCATTGCAGCAGCTACCGTGTCGCTGACATCGGCAGTTTCAGCTTTTGCGCAGACCATCAAGATCGGTGAAATCAATAGCTATAAAGCACATGCGAATTTTTTGGGGCCGTATAAAAAAGGCATGGAGCTGGCGCTGGAAGAAATTAATGCCAGCGGTGGTCTGCTGGGTAAAAAAGTTGAGATTATTTCGCGTGACGATAATGCAAATCCGGGTGATGCCGTGCGCGCTGCGGAAGAGCTGGTGTCACGCGAGAAGGTCGATGTGTTGACCGGTACGTTCTTGTCGCATGTCGGCTTGGGTGTGACGGATTTCGCGCAGCAGAAAAAAATCTTCTTTCTCGCAGCTGAACCATTGACGGATAAAATCGTTTGGGAAAATGGCAATCGCTATACCTTCCGTTTGCGGCCATCCACCTGGATGCAGGTCGCAATGCTGGTACCGGAAGCCGCCAAGCTGAAGAAAAAACGCTGGGCGCTGGTGTATCCGAATTATGAGTATGGCCAGTCTGCAGCCAATACATTCAAGCAGTTGCTCAAAGCAGCGCAACCGGATGTGGAATTTGTTGCTGAGCAGGCGCCACCATTGGGTAAAGTGGATGCGGCCGCTGTGACGCAGGCGCTGGCTGATGCCAAGCCGGATGCGATTTTTAATGTGCTGTTCGGGCCTGATCTGGCGAAGTTGGTGCGTGAAGGATCGACACGTAGTTTATTCAAGGGCCGTGAGGTGGTGAGCTTACTTACTGGCGAGCCGGAATATCTTGATCCTTTAAAAGATGAAGCACCAGTGGGCTGGATTGTCACGGGTTATCCGTGGAATGGTATTACTACACCAGAGCACAAGCGTTTTCTCGACGCCTATCAGAAAAAATTTAATGACTATCCGCGTCTGGGCTCCATCGTTGGCTATTCGGCCATCATGTCTATCGCTGCTGGTATACGCAAGGCAAATTCAGCCAATAGTGAAAAGCTCGTTGATGTGTTTCATGGGCTCTCAGTAGATACGCCATTGGGTCGCATAAATTATCGCAGTCAGGATAATCAATCGACTATGGGTGCCTATGTCGGACGCACCGGGCTAAAAGATGGCAAGGGTGTGATGGTGAATTATCAGTATATGGATGGCGCTAAATTTCAGCCTGCTGATGCGGAGATTAAAAATCTGCGCAAGGCGCAGTAAGCACAACACGATCAACATACACAACATGCTCATCACTATGCATAACAATAATCAGATGACGACATGACACTCTCAGGCCTTTTACTGCAATTGCTAAACGGTCTGGCCGGCGCGTCTTCGCTGTTTCTGGTGGCCGCGGGCCTGTCGCTGATTTTTGGTGTGACGCGCATTGTAAATTTTGCGCATGGCTCACTGACTATGCTGGGTTTGTATATCGCCGTGTCTGCCAGTCAGTGGCTGGGTGCGGATAGTGTGGTGGGTTTTTGGGGCGGTATTTTGCTCGCTGCACTGGCCACGGCGCTGTTGGGTGCGTTGATAGAAATTGTGCTGTTGCGCCGTATTTATCATGTGCCAGAGTTGTTTCAATTGTTGGCCACTTTTGCGCTAGTGTTAGTGATTAAGGATGTGGCGCTGTATCTGTGGGGCGCGGAAGAATTACTGGGGCCGCGTGCGCCGGGGCTGACGGGTGCGGTAGAAATATTCGGACAGTCTTTTCCTAAATATAACTTGCTGCTGATCTGGATAGGCCCGCTGGTTTTATTGTTGTTATGGTTGCTGCTGACGCGCACACGCTGGGGCACGCTGGTACGCGCTGCAACACAAGATCGTGAAATGGTTAGTGCGCTGGGTGTGAATCAGGCGTGGTTGTTTACCAGTGTGTTTGCGCTGGGCGCTTTTCTGGCCGGGCTGGGTGGCGCAGTGCAGATGCCGAATGAGCCAGCGAGTTTGCATCTGGATTTGCAGACGATAGGGGATGCGTTTGTGGTGGTGGTGGTGGGCGGCATGGGCAGCATACCGGGCGCGTATCTGGCGGCATTGCTGATAGCCGAGACCAAGGCGATATGCGCCGCATTGGGTACGGTACATTTTTTGGGTTATGCCTTTTCATTTTCCAAGCTTACGCTGGTGGTGGAATTTTTAATCATGGCCGTGGTGCTAGTGGTGCGCCCATGGGGATTGCTGGGTCGCTTGCAAGCTGCGACGCGCGGTGCGGCAGCAATAGAAGCGCCGCTGGTGCCGGCGAGTGACTTGCTTAAAAAATTCGCTACGGTGCTGATACTGGCGCTGCTGGCTTTACCTTTGTTGCACAGTTCGTTTCCGTATGCGCTGGTGTTAGGCATAGATTTATTAGTGGCCGCATTGTTTGCAGCGAGTCTGCATTTCATTATGGGGCCGGGTGGTATGCATTCGTTTGGTCATGCTGCGTATTTTGGGCTGGGTGCTTATGGCGCGGCATTATTTTTGAAAGTGCTGGGCTTGCCTATGTTGGCTGCGCTGTTGCTGGCGCCGCTATTGGCCGGCGCCGGTGCCCTATTATTTGGCTGGTTTTGTGTGCGCCTCTCGGGTGTGTATCTGGCCATGCTGACGCTGGCATTTGCACAAATAGTCTGGTCGGTGATTTATCAGTCTGATGACATCACCGGTGGCAGCAATGGCGTGACTGGCTTGTGGCCTGCACCTTGGCTGGCAGACAAAATTACTTATTACTATCTGACGCTGGCGCTGGTTGCAGCGGGTGTGTTGATGATGCGCAGAATATTATTTGCACCATTTGGTTATGCATTGCGTGCCGGACGTGATTCAGCCATGCGCAGTGATGCGATCGGCATTGATGTCAAGCGTGTGCAGTGGATAGCGTTTGTGTTTGCCGGATTATTTTGTGGTGTGGCGGGTGCCTTGTTTGCTTTTTCCAAGGGCAGCATCTCGCCTGAAACTATACATATAGGCCGTTCAGTCGATGCGCTGGTGATGGTGTTGCTGGGTGGTGTGCAAACTCTGAGTGGCCCGCTCGCAGGGAGTGTGTTGTTTAGCTGGCTGCAGGATTTTTTAATACGCGAAACAGAATACTGGCGCGCGGTTTTGGGTGCAGTGATTTTATTTTTAGTGCTGGCGTTTCCGCAGGGTGTGGTGGGTTTTGTGCGGAATATATTTGAAGCGCGCGGAGATCGTGCATGAGTCTTTTGCAGATACGTAATCTGGCCAAATCATTTGGTGGCGTGAAAGCTGTGGATGATGTGTCATTTGATTTGCCGGCCGGGCAGTTGCTGGCTTTGCTGGGGCCAAATGGTGCGGGCAAATCGACTTGTTTCAATATGGTGAACGGACAAATTAAACCGGATGCCGGTTCGATAATCTTTGAAGGAAAAAATATCGCTGGCTTGAAGCCGCGTGAAATCTGGCGCATGGGTGTGGGTCGCACTTTTCAGATTGCTGCGACATTTCATTCGATGACGGTGATAGAAAATGTGCAGATGGCTTTGATCTCGCATGAAGATAAATTATTTGGTCTATGGCGACCCGTACAGGCGTATTTGCGCGATGAAGCGATGGCGCTGTTGCACCAGGTCGGTATGGCAGAACAATCTGAACGTCCATGCAGTGTGCTGGCTTATGGCGATGTGAAGCGGGTGGAGTTGGCAATTGCGCTGGCCAATAAGCCGCGTTTATTGTTGATGGATGAGCCGACTGCCGGCATGGCAAGCAAAGAGCGTAATGCGCTTATGGCACTAACAAAAAAACTGGTGGTTGAACATAATCTGGCCGTACTGTTTACCGAACATAGTATGGATGTGGTGTTTGCTTATGCAGATCGGTTGATCGTTCTGGCGCGCGGCAAACTGATTGCAGAAGGCGATGCGGAGACGATACGAAATCATCCGTTGGTGCGTGAGGTTTATTTCGGGAGTGGCAGCACCTTCACTGGCAAGGCTGATAAGGATAAAGCAGCATGAGCGCGCACCTGCTGGAGGTAGCAGGCCTCAATGCGTTTTATGGCAAGGCGCAGATTTTATTTGATGTGTCGCTCAATGTCGGGCGTGGTGAAGTGGTGGCGCTGATGGGACGCAACGGCGCAGGCAAGTCGACTACGATGAAATCTGTGATGGGCATGATGCAGCAGGTAAATGGCAGTGTGCGTCTGCTGGGCCAGCAGACAGATGACCTGGATCCTTTTCAGATTGCGCGCATGGGTATGGGATTTGTGCCAGAGGACAGACGTATTTTTACTGACCTGACAGTATTGGAAAATCTGGAAGTGGGCAGACAGCCACCGCGCAACGGCATGCAGGAATGGACGCCTGAGCGTTTGTTCAAATTATTTCCTAATTTGGGTGAGATGCCACATCGCGCCGGTGGCAGCATGAGCGGTGGTGAACAGCAAATGCTGACGGTGGCGCGCACCTTGATGGGTAACCCTTTGATGGTGATGCTGGATGAGCCTTCCGAAGGCGTCGCACCGGTGATCGTTGAGCAAATGGCAAACATGATCATCACATTGAAAAAAGAAGGACTGTCGATTTTGCTCTCTGAGCAGAACATGCATTTCGCTGAACTCGTCAGTGATCGCGTGTATGTGCTGGAGCAGGGGCAGATTCGGTATACAGGATCGATGCACGAGCTGGCTGAAAATGATGAAGTGCAGCGGGCTTATCTGTCGTTGTAGTGGTAGTTGCGCATCAGGAGGTCGGTCACGACCGTTTTTCAACGTAGCACAAGGAGAGCAAGATGAATAATAAAATGAGTCGCCGGGATACGCTCAGGTTGCTGGGTGGAGCGGGCATGCTGGCTGCCCTGGGTGGTGTAGGTTTACGTGCCAGCGCTGCCGGTATCAAGATAGATGGTGCCAGTGCTTTGATCGTGGTTGACGTGCAAAATTGCTTTATACCTGGTGGCACACTGCCAGTTGGTAAAGGTGATGAAGTTGTACCAGTGATTAATGCGTTGTCGAAGAAATTCAAAAACGTGGTGATTACCCAAGACTGGCATACAAAAGGCCATGTCTCATTCGCTTCTGCGCATCCAGGCAAAAAACCATTTGAAACCACCAAGCTGCCCTATGGCGAGCAAGTGCTGTGGCCGGATCATTGCGTGCAAGGCACCAAGGATGCAGAGCTGCACAAAGACCTGGCAATTCCGCATGCACAGCTGATTTTGCGTAAAGGTTTTCATGAAGAGACCGACAGCTATTCCGCATTTCAGGAAGCCGATCGCAAGGCCAACACAGGTCTGGCCGGTTATTTGAAAGAGCGCAAACTCAAGACCGTGTATGTAACGGGTCTGGCAACAGACTTCTGTGTTGCATGGACAGCGCTTGATGCCAGATCGGCCGGCTTTGAAGTGTATGTGATTGAAGATGCCTGCCGCGGCATAGATTTGAATGGTTCAGTAGCCAAGGCCTGGGATGCAATGAAGGCCAAGGGTATCAAACGCATACAGTCTTCCGATCTGGCTTAATGCATTTTTTAAGTTGAAAAAGTGAGAGCACCATGGCTACCGCGGCAATAGCAGAACAATCTGGAAAAGTCGTCATCAGAAATATTGGTCGGATGTTATCGGGCGATTTAGAGCACCCGATACTTGATGCCGATACCATCGTCGTTAATGATGGAAAAATCATTGCAGTCGGCAAAGAAAAAGACTGTGACACTGAAGGCGCCCGCACTGTGATTGATTGTCGCGGTACTGTGGTCTCACCTGGTTTAATTGATTCGCATGTGCATCCTGTTGCGGGTGACTGGACGCCGCGACAAAATCAGATAGGCTGGATAGATTCATCATTGCATGGTGGTGTGACGACCATGATTTCTGCTGGTGAAGTGCATTATCCGGGTCGCCCTAAAGATATCGTTGGTTTGAAGGCGCTGGCAATCGCCTCGCAGCGTGCGTTTGAGGCGTTTCGTCCCGGTGGTGTGAAGGTGATTGCAGGTGCACCTGTGATTGAGAAGGGCATGGTGGAATCGGATTTTGCTGAGCTCGCAGCAGCAGGCGTGAAGCTGTTAGGTGAAGTCGGGCTGGGCAGTGTGAAGGCGGGTGATGAAGCGCGCCAGATGGTGGCATGGGCGCGCAAGCATGGCATACAAAGCACGATACATACAGGTGGGCCATCCATACCCGGCTCGGGCCTGATCGACAAGGATGTGGTGCTGGAGGCTGACGCCGATATCATTGGCCATATAAATGGCGGCCATACATCCTTGCCGTATAAAGATGTGTGCGAGTTGTGTGAGCGTTCTACGCGTGGCATAGAACTGGTTCATAACGGTAATGAGCGCATTTCGATTTTGACTGCGCGTCATGCGCATGAACTCAAATGTCTGCATCGTGTGATACTGGGCACCGATGGTCCGGCCGGATCTGGTGTGCAGCCGCTGGGTATTTTGCGCATGATTGCGCAGCTGGCCAGTTTGGCGGACATTCCAACTGAAGTCGCATTTTGTTTTGCGACTGGTAATACGGCGCGCATGCGTGATCTGGATTGTGGTTTGATTGAAGTCGGTCGTGCTGCGGATTTTGTTTTCATGGATCGTGCGCAGCATACTGCGGGCAAAAATTTTCTGGAAAGCATACAGCTGGGCGATCTGCCTGGTGTGGGCATGGTGATGGTCGATGGCATCGTGCGCTGCCAGCGCAGCCGAAATACGCCGCCGGCGATGGAAGTGCCGGTGATTAGTCATTAATTTTTTGCTGAATTATTTACTGAATTTTTTAAAAAAATAGAGAGACATTTATGAGCGAAGCAAAGTTTGTTTGGGAAGATCCCTTGTTACTTGAGCAGCAACTGACAGAAGAAGAGCGCATGGTGCGCGATGCCGCTGCGGTGTATTGTCAGCAAAAACTGATGCCGCGTGTGTTGGATGCATTTCGTAATGAACAAACCGATATCGGTATTTTTCGTGAGATGGGTGAGCTGGGATTACTGGGTCCAACGATACCGGCTGAGTATGGTGGTGCCGGCCTTAACTATGTCAGCTATGGATTAATTGCGCGTGAAGTTGAGCGTGTGGATTCTGGCTATCGCTCCATGATGAGTGTGCAAAGCTCACTGGTGATGGTGCCTATTTTTGAATTTGGCACCGAAGCACAAAAGCAAAAATATTTGCCCAAGCTGGCTACGGGCGAATGGATAGGTTGCTTTGGTCTGACTGAGCCGGATCACGGATCAGACCCGGGTGGTATGGTCACGCGCGCTAAAAAAGTTGATGGCGGCTACAGCATGACCGGCTCGAAAATGTGGATTACAAATAGTCCGTTGGCTGATGTGTTTGTGGTGTGGGCCAAAGATGATGAAGGCAAAATTCGCGGCTTCATATTGGAAAAAGGCTGGAAAGGTTTAACCACGCCCAAGATACATGGCAAGGTAGGTCTGCGCGCTTCTACTACTGGCGAAATCGTGATGGATGGTGTGTTTGTTCCGGAAGAAAATGCGTTTCCTGAAGTACGCGGTTTAAAGGGGCCGTTCACTTGTTTAAATTCTGCGCGCTACGGTATTGCCTGGGGCGCTGTGGGTGCAGCGGAATTTTGCTGGCATACCGCACGTCAGTACACGCTGGACCGTAAACAGTTTGGCCGGCCCCTGGCTGCAACGCAGCTGGTGCAGAAAAAACTGGCTGACATGCAAACAGAAATTACGCTGGCATTGCAAGGTTGCTTGCGATTGGGGCGCATGAAAGATGAAGGCACTGATGCAGTAGAGATCACATCCATCATGAAACGTAATTCATGCGGCAAGGCGCTCGATATTGCGCGGGTCGCACGCGATATGTTGGGCGGCAATGGCATTAGCGATGAATACGGTGTGATACGTCATCTGGTTAATCTGGAAGTGGTCAATACCTATGAGGGTACGCATGATATTCATGCGCTCATATTGGGTCGCGCGCAGACCGGCATACAAGCTTTCTTCTGATTGTTTATGCGCGGCGCACTCGACGGCATCACCGTACTGGATTTGTCACGCATACTGGCCGGACCCTGGTCGACGCAGAATCTGGCAGATCTGGGTGCCGACGTAATCAAGGTAGAGCGCCCCGGTGCGGGTGACGATACGCGTAGTTGGGGCCCGCCATTTGTAGAGCATGCAGATGGCGCGGGTCGCGATGCGGCATATTTTTTCTGCGCCAATCGCAACAAGCGTTCCCTCACTTTAGATTTCACACAAGCAGCCGGCATAGCTGTATTGCACAAGCTGATAAAAAAAGCGGATGTGCTGGTTGAAAATTACAAAGTCGGCGGCCTGAAAAAATACGGCCTTGATTACGCAACGCTCGCAGCAATCAACCCCAAACTAATTTACTGCTCCATCACCGGCTTTGGTCAGGATGGCCCGTATGCCGAGCGCCCGGGTTATGACGCATTGATACAGGCGATGGGTGGCCTGATGAGCATTACCGGTGAACCCGATAGCGTGCCCGGTGGTGGCCCGCAAAAAGTCGGCGTAGCGGTAGTGGACATACTCACGGGTTTATATGCCACCAACGCGATACTCGCAGCGCTGTATCACCGCACGCGCACTGAGCAAGGCCAATATATTGATATTGCTTTGTTAGACGTGCAGGTGGCCGCCTTGGCGAATCAGGGTGGTAATTATCTGCTGGCAGGCAAAGTACCGGCACGTATGGGAAGTGCCCATCCGACTATCGTGCCTTATCAGCCATTTGCCTGCGCAGACGGCTACGTAATGCTGGCCATCGGTAACGATAGTCAGTTCGCCAGTTTCTGCCGTGCCGCAGGCAGAGCGGAAATCGCCAGCGATGTGAAATTTTCAAACAATGCGGCGCGTGTGCAAAATCGTGTGGCGCTGTTGGCTTTACTTGAGCCTGTGATGCTGATGCAGTCGATAGACAAATGGTGTCAGCTCGCCGAACAGGCCAGCTTTCCCTGTGGCCCGATTAACACTATAGACCGCGTCTTTGCCGATCCGCAGGTGCAGGCGCGCGGCATGCAAGTGAGCATGACATCACCTATGTATGGCGAGCTTGATCTGGTGGGCAGCCCGATTCGTTTAAGTGCAACCCCAGTGAGCTATCGGCATGCGCCTCCAGCGCTGGGTGCAGATACGGAGGCGGTGTTGCAGGAGTTGGGACTCAGTCTGGACGATCTGGCTGATCTGAGGAAAAGCGGCGCGATTTGAATTCGCCATTATTAAATTTTGTAATTCATAGCAAACTAACGAACAAAACTGCGGAAAAATTTTGCAGGCTATTGCTTGCCGCTTTCCCAAATAACGGCAAATACTCACCCTCATCCTGCGGCGAGATTTTGCCAGTTAAATCCATAATCGGCTGTTTTCCCGTCTTAATCTCACCCAATCCCCAGTGGTATGAAATTTGCTGTTAATACTATTTTTAGGGGAGAGCATAAATGAACACCATCAGTTCTTCAGTCACGCTTGGATTGCAATCTAGCTTTTTAAATACGCGAGCAGCGTCTAAAGTTAGCAATAATCAGCAAATGGCAATTGAATCGGTTCTTAAAGATTTCAATCCTGAAAAGCTATCAACAGCAGATGCGAAAAAAATTACCTCTGCCCTCAAAAAATTAGGTGTGGAGCCCGGGCCCGAGCTAGAAGCTACCATGAGCGCTAAGGGTTTTGATGCCCGTAAGGTAGGCGAACTTGCTTTTGGTCGTGCGCAGCAAACTCATAACAATAACGGTCAGGGCAAAGCTGCTTCTGCAATTCAAAGTGCGCTGGCTGAATTCAAAGATATGATGGCTGCAGTGACAGACTCATCAGGCGAGGCTACGAAAGCGACATCGGCGAAAGATGCGAAAGCAGCGGCTGATGCATTTATGAATACCTTGTTTTCAGCAATCAAATCACAAGAGCAGGCAAATAAATCACCTGTAAACACAAAAACGAATGCAGATACTAAGGCTGCTGAAGTTGAAGCCGACCGTGGACCAAAACCTGAAGTAAGCGACGGCAAGATGGCACGCCCTGAAGGCGCTCCTCCCGGTGGTTCTCTGCCAAGCGGCCCACCTTCGGGTGGTGGTGGCGGTGGATCTGGAAAAACTGCTTATGCAGATTCAGCATCGGCGATTGCAGAGTATCTGAAAAAATTAATTAAAGAATTTAATGCTGATACAGCAGTATCAACAAGTGCGGCCTCTTCGAGTTCTGCGTCTGCAAGTGCATCATCGACTACTGGCTTTGGTAGCGTTGTAAATAGTGTAAATAATTTATTTGCGAAAAATGGAATCGCCACAAGCACATCAGCTGTGACAAATTTTTTACAAATTTTGCAAAGCAAGATGCAGGAAAATGCATCAACTACAGGAAATTTCGTAGACGCGCAGGTCTGAAAATATATAAACCTTAAAGTTAAAGCGTGCCTCTATAAAGCGCGCAGAATTATCGTGCTAGTCATTTGCAAAATGGCTAGTGCAAAATCCAGCTAATTAGCTGGATTTTTTTTGTCTTTTTTTTTGCTAATGCACCAAGATTTAAAAGTTAGTTGTTTTAGATTTTTAACTTCATGGTTGATTTCATCCGAAGAAAAAAATAATGTGTGTTCATACAA
>CAIVDH010000150.1 GCA_903904635.1 uncultured Burkholderiales bacterium
CTTTTGTGTCGATATTTATTGTTCCAGGCGGTAAATTTACTGTTTCAGACAATAACTTTATTGTTTTGAGTTGTTTTATTGATAATTTTAGACACAATTCCTAATACAGAACCTGCTGCGCCTAGCAATGATCCTTCCAGCAGCACTTGCATGAGCAATTGACTGCGCTTCATGCCCGTGACACGCAAGAGCGCAAATTGCGGTCTGCGCCGTAATACAGAAAGTGCTTGCGTGGAGAACACCAGAAAGGCACCCGTGAACAGCGCCACCATTGCTAGTACATTTAAATTTACGCGATAAGCCCGCGACATATTGGCAGTACGCTGATCCTGATCATTTGCCTGCGTAATGATGAACTCTGGCTGCAGTTTATGTAGTGATGCTTGAAATACTGTGCGGTCCACACCTTGTGTTAGTTTCAGATCAATGCGCGAGAGCTTACCCAGTTTGCCAAACCGCCATTGGGCGCTGGCGATATCCATCACGGCGAGACGCTGGCCTGAACGGGCGCTAGTCAATGAACCAGCTATACGTAATTTAATTTGTTGCGTGCCATTTTGCAGATGTAGCGTATCACCGGTTTGCAGATGCAGCCATTGCATGGCAGCTGGAGACAAAAATACTGTGTCAGCCATCAGTGCATCAAACGGACGATCAGATGCAGATACGCCCAGCAGATCCGGTGTAATTGCCGCAGCCTGAAAACTATCTATGCCCAAAACCTTCAGACTGCCACGCTGCCCCGGAACCACTGTATCAATTTCCAATACCGGGCTAGCGGTGGCAACTTCATTCATGGTAGACAATTGTGCGTAGTGCGATTCTTCTAAAAATGGCGAAGAGGTACGCACCTGCAAATCGGCGCTGCCCGACAAGCTTCTGGCCGCAGCGGAAAATTCACTGAACGCAGCCGCATTAATCAGATGAATACCCAAGCCCAGCGCTACACCTAGTGCAATAGCCATTACCGCAACTAATGCGCGCACTGGATGCGCACGCCATTCGCCCAAAAGTAAGGAGCGCAGCAATGTAAGATTCATTTCAGTCCAGCTTCAGCAGCAGAAATTTCTCTTAGGCCTGAACGTGTCAGCAGCAAAATACGGTCAGCAGTGGCCGCTGCTGCAGGAGAATGGGTAACGATAATGGCAGAGGCATGGCTGGCGCGTATTTCATTTTTCAATAATTGCAGTACTTCTTGTGCTGTTTCAGGATCAAGATTGCCAGTGGGCTCGTCAGCCAGTATTAGTTGTGGTTTGTGTACCAGCGCGCGCGCAATGGCCACGCGCTGCATTTCACCGCCAGATAGTTGACGCGGAAAATCATCATCACGTCCACTTAGGCCAACTGCAGCGAGCATTTGCGAAGCCCTGTCGGCGGGCAAATGATTCAGTATCAATGGTAGCGCGACATTTTGATGCAACGTCAGATGCGGCAGTAAATGAAAAGCCTGAAAAATGAATCCCAGTTTTTGTCGGCGCAGTAGCGTGGCCTGATCATCATTTAATGTGGACGTGTCAGTGCCAGCTATAAATACAGACCCACTATCCGGCACATCCAATCCAGCAATCAGATTAAGCAAGCTCGATTTGCCTACGCCAGAGTCGCCCATGATGGCGACGTATTCACCGGCAGCGAGTTGAAAATCAAGTTGGGTCAGTATGGCGCGTTGACCATAGGATTTTCGTAGCGCGCGGCATTCCAGCATTGGTGGGAGATTAGTTGGGTACATTGGGGACAAAAAATTAATAAACTCCCCAGTTTAGCAAGGTGTGGAGAATGGTGCTTTCCACACCTAATGCAATGCACTTTAATTTACAACGGACACACCAGCTGCGCCATGCTGTACTTCCCCAATCACGGCAGCATGATCAAAGCCATGCGCATGAAAACAGGCGAGTATTTTTTCAACGGATGCGGCATCACAAGCGACTAATAATCCGCCAGATGTTTGCGGATCACACAATAGCGCTTGTTGGTCAGCGGTGATGGTCGGATCAAGTGTGATGTCTTGCTGATAGCCTGCCCAGTTACGCGCTGATGCGCCGGTAATAAAACCCTGTGCAGCGAGGTGTTCTACTTGCGGTAGAAATGGTACGGCAGTCATGTCTATGCTCACACGACAATTTGCACCACGCGCCATTTCGCGCGCATGACCTAGCAATCCAAATCCAGTTACGTCGGTAATGGCATGTACACCTTCGATGTGGGACAAATCTTTGCCCGGCGTATTGAGTTTGGTGGTGCTGTCTATCATGGCTTTATAGCCGTCAGCATCAAGCGCATTTTTTTTCAGTGCAGCCGAGAGTATGCCCACACCCAATGGCTTGCCCAATATAAGTTGGTCACCAACGCGTGCATCGGCATTCCGTTTGATGCGGGATGGATGCACCAGTCCCAACACAACCAAGCCATAGATAGGCTCTACAGAATCAATGGTGTGTCCACCTGCAATGGGAATCCCAGCTTCAGCGCAGATAGATTCCCCACCTGCGAGAATTTTGCCTATAGTTTCAATCGGTAGTTTATCTATGGGCATACCAACTAATGCCAAGGCCATGATGGGCGTGCCGCCCATTGCATAGACATCAGAGATGGCATTGGTGGCAGCGATGCGGCCGAAGTCAGTCGGATCATCAACGATAGGCATGAAAAAATCGGTCGTAGCAATCAGCGCCTGTTCGTCATTGAGTTTGTAGACGGCGGCGTCATCCGCAGTTTCGATACCGACCATGAGTTGTGGTGGCACGGGAAAACCGGAAGTTTGTTTTAGTATCTCTGCCAGTACACCGGGTGCGATTTTGCAGCCGCAGCCTCCGCCATGTGAGAACGATGTGAGTCTGAGTGGTTTATCTGATGCAGCCGTCATGTATCTCTCCGTATTCTGAAACGAAACTGGCCCCCGGTTTATGCCGGGGGCCAGTGTCAACCAACTAAATAGTTTACTTAATTAATCGTATTACTTAGCCGCGACGTGCATCGCTGGCGCGGTTACCTTTGTAACCACCACCCGTGTTGCCAGTGCCGCCATTGCCGCTGCCTTCTTTACGTGGCGCACCTGGCTTGCTGAAAGTACGCTGACCTGGTTTGGCTGGTGGACGGCTGCGGCTGTCGCCTGGACGCCATCCGTTAGGACGCGAAGGACGGCTGGCCGATGCAGTTTTCTTAGGCTCGAAACCTTCTACAACATCAACAGGTATCACTTGTTTGGTGAAACGCTCGATACGTTTGACGTGCATGGCTTCCGAATGATTAACCAGTGATATCGCCAGACCATTACGACCTGCACGACCGGTGCGGCCTATGCGGTGGACATAATCTTCAGGGAATTTTGGCAGATCATAGTTGAACACATGCGTAATCGCTGGTACGTCAATACCGCGTGCTGCAACGTCAGTGGCAACTAATACTTTGACTTGACCGCGACGCAGGCTGTCTAGCGTACGATTGCGCGCTCCCTGATGCATGTCACCATGCAAAGCTGCGGCAGCAAAACCAGCAATATTCAAACGATCGGCGATGGTATCGGCATCACGTTTGGTTGCGGTAAATACGACGGCCTGATCAATCGATACATCACGCAGCAGCTGATCGAGCAGACGATTTTTGTGTGACAGATCATCAACGAAATGCACGCGTTGCTGAATATTTTCATGCTTACTGGCTGAGCCGGCGATCTGTATCACCATAGGGTCGGTGGTGATGCGGCGCGCCATATTGCCAACCATGCCGTCTAGCGTGGCGGAGAACAACATGGTCTGACGGGTCGCTGGTGTTTTGGCGATGATACGTTCGATATCATCAATAAAGCCCATGTCGAGCATGCGGTCAGCTTCATCCAATACGAGTACTTCGAGTTCTGAAAAATCAATCTTGCCTGATTCCATGTGGTCGATCAGACGGCCTGGGGTCGCGACCAGAATTTCCGGGTTACGTGCCAGCAGTTGCATTTGTTTTGGATAAGGCATGCCACCAAGAATAGACACAGCCTTGATGTTACGCATGCCGCTGCCGTATTTTTCAGTCGCAGTGGTCACTTGCAGTGCCAGTTCGCGGGTAGGGGTCAGGACCAGCATTTTTGGCTGGGCAGGACGAAAACGTGGGCGCTCGCCTTTGGCGCGTGCAGCCTGCGTTTGCTGGTTCGGTGTTTTGCCTTGCGCTGGTGCTGATGCAGCAGCAGCGGCGAATCTGTTTAATGCTGGCAGCATGAAGGCAGCGGTCTTGCCGGAGCCAGTTTGCGAGGACACTAACAAGTCACGACCAGCGATCGCTGCTGGGATAGCTTGTTCTTGTACGGTTGTCGGTTTGGTATAGCCTGCGTCGGTTAGTGCTTTAATAATGGACGCGTGTAGGCCTAGTGATTCAAATGTCATTGTTTTCTTTCGCGATAGTTAACGCAATGCCGGGCAATTGAATGCCATGCGAGAGCGTAGTAATGCAACGCTTACCAACGAAACAGACGAAAACTTAATGAAAAGATTTCGGCACAAAAGCTTTGCGCCGGGTAGGTGCTCTAAATTCGGCACCGAAAGGCGGGAGGGCTTGAGGTTGATGCTAAGGGTCTGCGATGCGACTGATTGCGCTGCTGATTGCTGCAGTGCGGGGCGAATTCTACATTAAAAGCTGGTCTGGGTGGCGAAAAATCTCTGCCACCCAGCATTTAAGTCAAATTAATTTTCTTCGCTGGCCATTCCAGCCACCACCTGCGAGAAGCCGCCATCTACGTAAGTGATTTCACCGGTGATACCTGAGGAAAGGTCTGACAACAGGAAAGCGGATGCGTTACCGACATCTTCAAGCGTGACATTGCGACGTAAAGGTGCGTTGTCTTTAACGAAATTGAGTATCTTGCCGAAGTCTTTAATCCCGGACGCGGCCAGCGTTTTAATCGGGCCAGCCGAGATGCCGTTGACCCGTATACCGCGCTTACCCAGTGACTCAGCCATATACCGGACACTGGCTTCGAGCGAGGCTTTGGCCAGCCCCATGGTGTTGTAGTTGGGCAGGGCGCGCACTGAGCCCAGATAAGAGAGTGTCAGGAGCGCGGCATGTGGCGAGAGCATGGGCAGCGCTGCTTTGGCCAGGGCCGGAAAGCTGTAAGCGGAAATATCATGGGCGATGCGAAAGCCCTCGCGTGACAGACCTTCCAAAAAATCACCGGCTATTGCTTCGCGCGGCGCAAATCCAATTGCGTGCACCAGACCATCAAGCTGGCTCCAGGATTTGCCCAAATCGCTAAACAAGGCGTTGATTTGATCATCACTGCCAACATCACAATCAAATATCAGCGTGCTGTCGAATTCCTTGGCGAAATCGGTGGTGCGGTCTTTGAAGCGCTCACCGACATAGGTAAAAGCGAGCTCAGCACCTTCCCGTTTGCAGGCTTTTGCAATGCCGTAGGCGATAGAGCGGTTGGACAAGAGTCCTGTGATCAGGATTTTTTTACCTTGTAAGAATGCCATTCGTGACTCCGGTGGGCCAGGGCGGGCTGCACTGGCTAAACGCGCAATTGTAGGGGCTGCGGGCCAGTTTGAAAACCTGTCCGGTATCCTGTCGCTTTTACAACTGCTGTAATAACGCGATCCGTTTATCTGAGCTGGCTTCGCGGACAGCGAAGAAAACCGCTATGCTAATGCCTATTGTTTGTTCTGCGTCCCAGGCTCTGATGACACGATTTTTAATTTATTTAGTGACGACCGCCGCTTTGGCACTTTCCCAACATGCTTGGGCCGCGCATGCGTTTTCTCTCTACGACACGCCCAAGTATCAGGCTGGTTACACCCATTTTGATTATCTCAATCCGGCCGCGCCCAAGGGAGGAGATTTATATCTTGCCAACCCTGATTCCCGTACTAGTTTTGACAAGTTCAATCCGTTTTCCATGAAAGGCGTGGCCGCCGCCGGTGTAGCCAATCTGATGTTTGAAACACTAGCCATTAGTGCGCAGGATGAAGTGGCCACCATGTATGGCTTGCTGGCCGACGACATGGAACTCGCCCCAGACCGCATGGCGATGACTTTCCGCATTAATCCGCAGGCGCGTTTCAATAATGGCGATCCGGTACTGGCTGATGATGTGAAATATTCTTTCGATACGCTGGTGGCTAAAGGTGCGCCGCAGTTCAAGATGATTTTTGCAGATGTTAAACAATGCGTGAAACTAGATGATCGCCGGGTGCGATTCGAATTTAAAAATGCCAATCGCGAATTACCGCTGATCGTAGGCAGCATGCCCGTGTTTTCCCGCAAATGGGCAGCCGGCACACCATTCGACAAGATACAACTGACCGTACCGATTGCCAGCGGCCCTTACCTGATTGACCGTTTTGATATCGGACGTTCGATCAGCTTCAAACGTAATCCTGATTACTGGGCCAGCGATCTGCCATCGCGTAAAGGCAGTTTTAATTTTGGCCGGATTTTTTATCGCTATTACA
>CAIVDH010000151.1 GCA_903904635.1 uncultured Burkholderiales bacterium
CACGTCATTCAAGCGTGCAATCTCGGGCTCGATATCACGCGGTACCGCTAAGTCCACCATGAAAATTGGTTTGCGGCGACGGGCCTTGATTGCACGCTCCACCATACCCAGACCAATAATGGGTAGGGACGATGCCGTGCATGACACCACCACATCGAAATTTGCCAGTTGCTCTGGCAATTCACCCAGACGCAAAGTCTTGCCGTTGAGGCGATGCGCGAGCTGCTCGGCGCGCTCTAAGGTCCGGTTAGCAATGGTCAGGGATTTGGGTTTGTGCGCAGCGAAATGCGTTGCGCATAGCTCAATCATTTCACCAGCACCGATAAAGAGCACATGCTGATCAGTCAGGCTGTCAAAAATACGCTCGGACAGTCGTACCGCTGCAGCAGCCATGGATACGCTATGCGCGCCAATCTCGGTGGTGGATCGTACTTCTTTGGCAACGGCAAAAGTGCGCTGAAACATCTGATGCAAATACGTACCCAGACCGCCAGCTGCTTCAGCCTGACGCACTGCATCCTTCATTTGCCCCAATATTTGGGGCTCGCCCAAAACCATGGAATCGAGTCCGGAGGCAACACGAAAAGCATGACGCACCGCCCCATCCTGAGGCAATGCATATAAATATGGGCGCAGATCAGCGTAAGAGAGCTTGTGATAATCGGCTACGAAATGGCCGGTTGCATCAATGGCAGCTTCGACATTGCCACCCTGAACAGTGGCAGCATAAATCTCCGTGCGGTTGCAGGTCGACAAAATCGCCGCTTCTTGCGGCTGCGTATGATTGCCCGCCTGATTAAACCAGGCACATGCGGACACCACCGCCTGACCAAGCTGATCAGCAGGGAAAGCGACTTTCTCCCGCAGCGATACTGGAGCGGTAGTGTGATTTAGCCCGACGGCAAGCAGTTGCATTGAGCGTTGTGCGTCTGGAAAGTTGTTCTGCGCATATTATAGCCGCTGGTCGCTCCACCTTGATACGCAAAATATGCCAGCCCAGGGCAGCTCAGTCTGTGATTTTTTCCAGCCGGTAGCCGTAGCTATAAACTGGTGCCAGCCTGTAGCCGTTTTCTGGCCGCAGATTTAGCTTGCTGCGTATGCGGGAGACATGCGTATCCATCGTACGTGAGTTCACCAGCAGCTCGCGTGCCCAGACTGAATCAATAATATAGGCGCGTGAAAGAGGACGGCCTGGATTGCGAAAAAATAACAAAGCCAGATCGAATTCTTTCTGCGTTAATTCGACAGGATTGCCGTTTATGGCAAGGCGTGCGGTGCGGGTGTCAAAAATATAAGAGCCAAACGCTATCCTGTATTCAGTGCTGCGTCCAGGGTAGGCACGGCGCAGCAGCGTCTGTATCCTGGTTGCTATATCTCCCCGACGTAAGGGTTTTATTACGTAATCATTCGCACCGGCTGCCAGTCCAGCAATGATATGGTCTTCGCCGGCACTGCTGGAAATGATCAATATAGGCAGGTCAGGCACCAGATTTTCGCGTGCCCAGCGCACTGCTTCTTCGCCCTCAGTATCAGGTAAATCCCAGTGAATAATCAGCATATCGCAACCATCAACTTGCAAATGCGCGGTCAGCTCTTTGGTATTTTCATAGGCAATGCCAGTGTGACCGGCTACCTGCAATATATCTGCCACAAATTTGCATTGGTTTTTATCATTGTCGAGCAGGGCTATGCGCATGGTCTGCGTAAATTAGATATAAGTTGGAAAAACTGGTGTTTATAATAATTTTTAATTAATTGCTAATAATAAGTTATACATATACTTGTAACTTAACAATATTTAACATTTTCGACTTAAAAATCACTATTTTTCTTCCGCAGTTCAATCAAATACTGATGGGATAATGCGTTTCCATTCCATATGCAGGGTAAAAAAATGATTCTTGAACTCGCAGATATTCGTATAGCACCAGGACAGCAGGCAGACTTTGAGAGCGCAATATTGCATGGTGTTCAGACCGTCATCAGTAAGGCGCAGGGATTTTGCGGCTATAAAATTAACAAAGGCATAGAATCACCAGAGCGATATGTGTTGATGATTTTTTGGGAAACCCTTGAAAACCATACCGTTGATTTCCGCAATTCACCGGCCTTTGCCGAATGGCGTGCCATAGTCGGCCCTTATTTTGCAGCACCACCTGTTGTCGAACATTTTGAACTGCTGGCTAAAAGCCTCTCTGTGTGAAAAGCAAGCTGTAAACTTGTGACAGTCTAGTCTTTGCCTATGGCGTTTCATAGGCAGTTTTTTTGTTCATTTGCATTATTGTTGTGCTATTTTCACTCTTAGTTTTATCAAACAGAATTTAAGGGATCGATAATTTTTATCGATCCCTTTTTTATGGGATGCTTTTTTAAGATCGCACTTGATCACCCAGCAATTAATCGAATACTTTTCCTTGAGGCTTTACTCAGTTTATTTTTAGCATGGAAGTGCCTTTCGTTAGGAGGCGTAATTATTCATTTGCACATGAAAAATCATCAGTTCAAAAATCAAGGCCAGTAAGTGCGCGCCGTTAAAAAAACATTCCGGGCCATAGACACCACAGTTTGGGCTTGGCTGAGGTTTTTATGCGTTCATGGGCGGGCTAAGCGCGCTACTGTTGATTTTTGGATGTACTAATATAAGCAGGCACTTACTTAGCTTAAACGCTATATTTTTCAATAAATAGTCAGGCAGTCTGTTGTCTGATCTACACAAAATCAAGTTTAACCACCACCTCGTAGTACCCCGCCGCCCTTTGTTACTGCGCCGAAAGCTTGCGCAGTACCCATACAAATAATTAGTATTAATACAACAAATTTGCTGTGCCCTTATACAACCGAGGAGAGTCATCATGAATCATAACCCGAACAAAAATGAAACAAGCCTGATTGGCGAAGGCGAATCTGCAAGAAATGGTGTGCAGTCTGTGCAAGTCGGTTTACGTTTACATGCCGTTGACGTGTCTGACCGCGCCATCGTCGCCAACGTTAGCGCCGTGCAGCCATCGGCCGGCATGGTTTTTATTGATTTCGGTTTTCTTGAGCAGCACGCCATTGATGAAATCGGCAAAGCGGCGCGCAGCGGTCAGGCATCGGCAACGATCGATGGCCGTCTTGAATGCCGCATCGCGATGGCGCTGGATAACATCGCGCAACTCAATCGCCAGCTTGAGCAGGTACTGCAGGCATCCAAAAAAGCAGCGTCTCGCGCTGTCGCCATCGAGCCTATGACTATAGGCGCCGACACCGTTCTTCAATAAAAGCTGCGACAGATCGCGTCGCCTTTGCGCGGCGCGCTAGTTGCACTTGTCGCACTCGCTATCAGAAAGCATCATCATGCTGCCATCACCTTCCGGGTCGCCGCTATACCCACCAATTAGTCAGATTGCACCAGCGTTGAAAGACGTTTTTAAGGCCTGTCGATCTGCAATCATCACAGCGGCCGTATTCAGTTTGTTTTTAAATTTACTCATGCTGGTGCCATCGATTTACATGCTGCAGGTGTATGACCGTGTGCTCTCTACTGGCAGCGTGCCTACGTTATTGATGTTGACCATGATCACGGTATTTTTATTCGTGGTGTTTGGTGGGCTGGAATGGTTACGCGCACAAATACTCATCGTCTCGAGCATGCGGTTTGACACCATGCTCAGCGCGGCAATTCATGACGCTATATTTTCTCGCACGCTTGCCACGGGTGGTAGACAGGCTAGTGCGCAGCCGCTAGATGATCTCGACCGTGTGCGTCAGTTTGTAACTGGTGCAGGATTATTTGCCTTGCTTGATGCGCCATGGGTACCGATTTATATGGGGATGATGTTTCTGTTTCATCCCTGGATGGGTATGACTGCAGTGATTTGTACGGTGGTTCTAGCTGCATTAGCTATCTGGAACGAACTATCGACACGTACATTACTGCAGGATGCAAACCGATTCAGCATCGCAGCAAATCAAAAAACTGCAGCAAATTTGCGTAATGCTGAAGTGATTGCCTCCATGGGTATGCTCCCCCGATTACGTGAGCGTTGGCTGCATGAGCGCAGTGAGGCATTAGATGCGCAGCATCAGGCCAGCGGTCGCGCGGGCATCATCGCAGCCCTATCCAAAACATTCAGATTAACTTCGCAATCACTCGTGCTGGGTCTGGGCGCTTATCTTGCGATACAGCGTGAGATTAGCCCGGGCATGGTGATTGCTGGTTCAATTTTGTTGGGCCGTGCGCTGGCACCGATTGATATGCTGATTGCGAATTGGCGTAGCTTGTCTGGCGCGCGATCTGGTTATAAGCGGTTATCGGATTTGCTGCTGGCGCATCCATCCGAGGTAGACACCATGCCTTTACCACCAGTGCGCGGTGAATACAAACTGGAAAAATTAGTCATCACGCCACCCGGTGCACGCGCACCGATCATTAAAGAGCTCACTATGCGTATAGCAGCAGGCACGCAGCTCGCAGTGATCGGTCCCAGTGCAGCGGGCAAATCCACATTAGTGCGAGCTTTGCTGGGACTGCATGTACCAGTGACCGGAACCCTAAGGCTGGATGGTGCAGAGTTGAATCAATATCAGCGGCAAACACTAGGCAGCTCGATAGGCTATCTGCCACAAGATGTAGAGCTGCTAGATGGAAGCATTGCGGAAAACATCGCGCGCTTTGGCCCGCTTGATGCTGACGCTGTCATCAAGGCTGCACGTCATGCGGGCGTGCATGAAATGATATTGGCGCTGCCGTCTGGATATGAAACTCGCCTTGAAGGTAACTTCACCTTATCGGCCGGACAGCGCCAGCGTGTAGCACTTGCGCGTGCACTATACGGTGATCCGCCCGTCATCATTCTCGATGAACCCAATTCCAATCTGGATGATGCAGGTAACTTAGCCTTGCAGGATGCACTAACCGCACTGCGTCAAATCGGCAGCACCGTCATCATCGTTACGCATCGCAGCAATATTCTTGATCAAATAGACCGTGTGCTCTTGCTAGTAGATGGCAAGCTATCTCTATATGGCACTAAAGATCAGGTAGCCAGCGCATTAAAACAAGCAGGCAATAATCGTGGCGCCCATCCTATCCGTAGCAGCGAGGTATTTGCATGAAGGTTATGAATAAAATTAAATCCATCAAGCCTGATTTGCCTGAGCAGCAAACCCAGAAAGTCTTACCTCTTAAAGTGGAACGTCAGGAACGCTGGATGCGCATAGGCGGCATGCTCGCATTGCTGTTTTTATTTGGTGGCATAGGGCTATGGTCGGTATTGGCACCGCTAGATAGTGCGGCCATGGGGCCGGGCGTTGTTGTCTTGGAAAATTACAGGAAGACCGTGCAGCATCTTGAAGGTGGCATCGTCAATAAAGTGCATGTACGTGAAGGTCAAATGGTGCAAGCAGGTGAGATGTTGATCTCACTGGAAGATGTGCAGCCGCGCGCGCAAATGGAATTGGTAAATGGTCAGCTGCTCATGGCTATGGCGCGCGAGGCACGCTTGACAGCGCAGAGAGATGGCAAATCCCAAGTCGTATATTCAGCGCAGTTGCAAAACATGAAGCGTGACACGCGTGCAATAGAAGCCATGCGAGTACAAGATCAGACCTTTAAAGTGCGCAAGCAGGCAATCGAAGGTGGCATCAAAATATATGAACGGCAGATTTCGCAATTACGTCAAAAAAATGCCGGATTGCTCGAGCAAAAATCCATGCGTGACAAACTTGCCGCATCATTTGAAAAAGACCGTGCTGATTTTGAAGCGTTGGCAAGTGAGGGTTATACCGAGCGTCAGCGTGTGCGCGAAATGGAGCGCAGTATGGATCAGAGTAAAGGGCAAAGCGGATCATTGACAACGGACATCGCTGCAACTGAGTTCGAAATCAGTGCCACAGAACTAAAAATCATCCAGCTCGAACAAGATTTTCAGCGTGAAGTCGCCAAAGAACTCGCCGAAGTACAAAATGAATTATTTGGTTTGCAAGAAAAAATGCGCGCCCTCAGCGACACACTGCAGCGCACAAAAATCATTGCGCCAGATGCAGGCATGGTGCTAGGACTATCCACTCATACACATGGTGAAGTATTAAAACCCGGCGCACACATACTCGATATTGTGCCGTCCAATGAACAACTCATGGTCGAGGCGCGTCTCTCGCCGCAAGATGTCGATCAGGTGCGCGTAGGACAAATGGCAGAAGTGCGCTTCTCCGCATTCAAGCAGAGAGATATGCCCAAGGTCGAAGGCAAACTCGTCACCTTATCTGCAGACAGGTTGATGGATCAGGCTAATGAACAAGCACAACCCTACTATCTTGGGCGCGTCGTCATCACCCCCCAAGGACTCGATGACCTCGCAAAACTTAAGCTCGAACTCTTGCCTGGCATGCCGGCTGAAGTTTTAGTCAAAACCGGAACCCGCACATTTTGGAATTATCTGACAGCACCGATATCAGATCTGCTTGTAC
>CAIVDH010000152.1 GCA_903904635.1 uncultured Burkholderiales bacterium
ATTGTCTAGTAACAGACCGCCCAATACGGATTGCTCGGCCTCAATGGAATGAGGCGGTATCCTGAGTGAATCAACTTGCGGATCGACACGATTGTTCATGGCGCGCATTATACCTGTTACCCAATGGCATAAGCCCTTCCGAGAGCACTCTAAATTACCGATTATGTTGATAATTTAAAATCACTTCAAATCGGTAACACAAGCCCGGAAAGACAAAAAAATAGCCGGGCAAGCCCGGCTATTGATTTAAGCAAAACGGCTTAATTATTAAGCATGTTCGCCAGTTACGACTACATTGACTTCGACTACGACGTCTGTATGCAACGCCACTGACAGAGGATGTTCGCCAACAGTCTTCAAAGGACCGGTAGGCATACGAACCTGCGCCTTGTCCAGCTTGAAACCAAGCTTGCCCAATGATTCCGCGATGTCATGGTTGGTAACAGATCCAAACAAACGGCCATCAACGCCGGATTTTTGTGACACAGGTACTTTCATACCAGCGAGCTTCTCGCCTAATGCCTGCGCTTCGGCGAGCTTGGCCGCTGCTGCTTTTTCAAGCTCTGCACGCTTTGCTTCGAATTCAGCGATTGCCGTAGCAGTAGCACGACGTGCCATACGCTGCGGAATCAGGAAGTTACGGGCATAGCCATCCTTGACGCGAACTACCTCACCGAGGTTGCCCAGATTTCCTACTTTTTCCAATAAAATAATTTGCATTTTTTTCTCCAGAATTTGCTTGAGCCTTAGGCCGATTATGCGTGATGCAGATCGGTGTAAGGCAACAGCGCGAGATAACGCGCACGCTTGATCGCTGTATCAACCTGGCGCTGATAATGCGCGCTGGTACCGGTCAGACGGGCTGGCATAATCTTGCCGTTTTCCTGAACAAAATCTTTTAAGGTATCTACGTCTTTGTAATCAACCTGATCCACTTTTGCTACAGTGAAGCGGCAGAATTTTTTACGCTTGAACAAAGGATTTTGCTGTTTGCGTTTCTCTTTAAGTTTGCTCTTGTCGAATTTTTTTCCGAATGCCATGGTTGGCTCCTGAATATGTTAAGTAATTGGTTCGAAATCTGTAAGGTGAAAAACTAAGCTTTTGCTGTTGCGATTTTTTCGGGCGATAAATCCGCTAAAACGGAATAAATGTCCCAATGGAGCTTGAATCAGCTTGCCGGCAATTTCGCCTGCAGCCAGCATTGCGATTTCAAACTCAACCAATCGCTTGCTACCTGCTTCAAACTGTTCAGAATTGTGCAGCAATTTTGCTGCCACAATTTGTACTCCTGCCGGGCTGTAACGCACAATATCGCGCTCAGCCAGAATTGCAACACACTGAAAACTGTTTTTACCTGGCTCTGACAAAGACACTTCCGCTTATCAAGCGGCTGGTGCCTCGGTCCGCTGACTCTTCGCTGCATCTTCCTTGTGTACGCTCTTCATGATAGGTGAAGGCGCAGTCTCAGCCTTCTTCATGCGTACCGTCAGATGGCGCAACACAGCATCATTGAACTTGAAGCCAGTTTCGATTTCTAGCAGCGTCTCGCCATCGCATTCGATGTTCAGACACACGTAGTGAGCTTTTGCAAGCTTTTGAATCATGTAGGCCATTTGACGACGGCCCCAATCCTCTACGCGATGCACTTTGCCGCCATGATTGGCAACAATACCTTTGTAACGCTCGATCATTGCAGGCACTTGCTCGCTTTGATCGGGGTGAACGATAAATACTATTTCATAATGACGCATCACTTCTCCTTGTGGTCGGATTGAAAATCGCCCACCTCGGCGTCAAGACGAGTGTGGGAAGAGGAAAACCCGCGATCATACGGGGAAAATGCTAATAACTCAATGTCTTCAAGGCTTTATGCCCAATTAATAAGCGGGAATTAGTAAAATTCCCTTGCCTTTACAATAAAGCTGTATAAAAATACAGGCTGTTTATATAAACAGCCCAAACCCTGGGCCTAGGAGCATTACATGATCAAGCTGACGGCCCGCCAGGAACAGATACTCGCTCTTATACGTGATGCCATAGAAAACACCGGCTTTCCTCCTACCAGGGCAGAAATAGCCAACGAAATGGGGTTTCGCTCCGCAAACGCCGCAGAAGAACACTTGCAGGCGCTGGCGCGCAAAGGCGCAATAGAAATTTCACCAGGCACTTCGCGCGGCATACGCTTGCTTGATCGCCCAGCTGACGGCAGCCGTCGGCATTTTGGTTCTGATCAGATGGTCTTGCCTCACCCTGAGCTGATGCAATTTTCTTTGCCACTAATCGGCCGGGTCGCAGCAGGCTCACCGATACTCGCGCAAGAACATATCTCTGCTACTTATCAGGTCGATCCTGGTTTATTTACTGCAAAGCCTGACTATCTGCTCAAGGTACGAGGCATGTCCATGCGGGACGCCGGCATACTTGATGGTGACTTGTTGGCGGTTAAAAAAACAGACTCAGCACGTGATGGCCAAATCGTAGTTGCGCGACTGGATGACGAAGTCACCGTTAAGCGATTCCGTAAGGTGGGCTCAGTGATAGAACTGTTGCCGGAAAACCCAGAATTCAAAACAATACGCGTTGAGCCCGGACGACATGAATTTGCGCTGGAAGGATTGGCAGTGGGTCTATTGAGGGCTTGGGGTTAAATTTAATGGCACGGGATCGGTAGCCCTGTGATCGCAGCGCGATCACAGCGTGTATTGACAATCAGCGCACGTGTTTTTTCAAAATCTGATTAGCGATACCGCGCAAAATGTTCACTTCTTCGGTTTCCAAAGCAGTTCGTGCAAACATTCTGCGCAAACGTGGCATTAATTTTTTGGGCTGATCCGGGTCTAGAAACTCGATATCGATCAGTGCGTTTTCCAGATGCACAAACATGCCTTCAATCTGGTCTGAATTAGCCTGCTCTCCCTGAAATCCAATAACGCTAGACGCATCACCCTCTCCTATCGCAGCCATGCGACACTCATAGGCCATGATTTGTACAGCCTGCCCAAGGTTAAGTGATGAATAGGCCGGATTGGCTGGCACCTTGAGTAAAGCATTACATTTTTCCACATGCTCATTCGACAACCCAAAGCGCTCATTACCAAACACCAGTGCGGCCTTTACTTTGCCATCCATGACCAAGGATGCGGCCAATTCACGAGGCTGACGAATTGGTGGAGAAAATTCACGCAACCGCGCTGAAAAAGCACCGATAAAATTGTATCCGGCGATGGCTTCATCCAAAGTGCCAACCACGCGCGCATTTTCCAAAACATCTTGCGCGCCGCTGGCAAAGGCAATCGCTTCTTCATGGCGCTGGGCATCTGCTATGCGCGGATTGACCAGCACCAAATCTGAAAAGCCCATGGTTTTCATTGCGCGGGCGGCCGCACCGATATTGCCGGGCCGGCTGGTTTCAACCAGAACAAATCGCAGGCGCTCGAACAAAGGAATAGGGAATTGTGTCAGGTTCATTTAAAATATCGACATTCTGCGGCTTGGTTCTAAATCAAACCGCTTCG
This sequence comes from uncultured Burkholderiales bacterium, assembly GCA_903904635.1. Taxonomy (GTDB): domain Bacteria; phylum Pseudomonadota; class Gammaproteobacteria; order Burkholderiales; family Burkholderiaceae_D; genus Pernthalerella. The sequence continues at coordinate 3,516 of CAIVDH010000152.1, forward strand.
CTCATTAATTCATCTTACAGTTGCACATAGACTAAACAGTCGGGTGCGATTTTAACGGAACAGCCATGCATCCCATGATAAACACCGCGGTTAAAGCCGCGCGTCGTGCAGCCGCGATTATCAATCGTGCGTCATTTGACATCGACCAAATCAGGGTCACACACAAAAATCACAATGATTTCGTCACTGAAGTCGATCAGGCTGCAGAGCGTGCCATCATAGATGTACTGAAGCAAGCGTACCCTGATCATGCGATTCTGGCTGAAGAATCTGGCGCATCAGCCAATCTGCATGATGAGAATGAAAACGTCTGGATCATAGACCCACTCGACGGCACCACCAACTTTATACATGGCTTTCCGCAGTATGCGGTATCTATTGCACTTCAACATCGCGGCCAGATTACACAAGCGGTGATTTACGACCCCACCCGCAACGAACTCTTTACCGCCACCAAAGGCGCAGGCGCATTCTTAAACGACAAACGCATACGCGTGGCCAAGAGAGACAAACTCTCCGAAGCACTAATCGGCACAGGTTTTCCTTACAGCGACTTAAGTGGGCTAGATGAGTACCTGAAAATGTTCAAACTCATGACAGAAAAAACTGCCGGTCTCCGTAGACCGGGTGCTGCTGCGCTTGATCTTGCCTATGTTGCTGCCGGTCGTCTGGATGGCTTCTTTGAAAAGAAACTCAAACCATGGGATATTGCAGCAGGTTCATTGCTAGTGAGTGAAGCAGGCGGCATCGTTGCAAATTTTCATGGTGAAGCCGAGTATTTGTACAAAGGCGATGTAATTGCAGGCTCACCAAAAATATTTAGCCAGATGCTCAATACCTTAACCGGATTTGCACGCTAATCCAACTCGTATGTGACTGAGGCTTCGATAGCAACGTGGGCTTACGCGTAAATTAATCAATTACACAATCCCGCACCGGGAAAGCACTACGCTGCTATACTGCGCCAATGTAACGAGCTCTCCAGTCTTCTCGTCATCGCTTTACTCCTCCCGAATCACCTCTGGCCTGTGACTGGCGCCCTTAAGCGGTGGCAGGCCCAACCAAGAAAATATCTCATGTCATTTGCTGAACTCGGCTTGTCCGAAACTATCGTGCGCGCTGTTGCCGAACACGGTTACACCATTCCTACTCCTATTCAGTTGCAAGCCATACCTGCTGTACTAAAAGGCGGCGATTTGCTCGCCGGTGCACAGACGGGCACAGGCAAGACCGCGGGCTTCACTCTGCCAGTATTGCAATTGCTCTCTTCAAGGCCACCACATGCTGGCGCACAGCGCGCAGTTCGCGCTTTGATTTTGACACCAACACGCGAGCTCGCGGCGCAAGTCGAAGAAAGCGTGCGCACTTACGGTAAGCATGTGAAATTATCTTCCGCTGTGATTTTTGGTGGCGTTAACATCAATCCGCAAATACTGCGGCTAAAACAAGGCGTAGACATTCTGGTTGCCACGCCAGGACGTCTGCTTGATCTGTTACAGCAAGGCGCAGTCAATCTCAAATTTGTAGAAATTTTGATTCTGGATGAAGCCGACCGCATGTTAGATATGGGTTTTATCCGCGACATACGTAAAGTACTGGCAGTGCTGCCACCCAAGCGACAAAATCTTTTGTTTTCCGCTACCTTCTCCGATGAAATCAAGGCACTCGCAGATGGCTTACTAAACAGCCCGGCAATGATAGAAGTAGCGCGTCGTAATTCAACCGTAGAAGTGATAGGCCAAAAAATTCATCCGGTCGATCGCGATCGTAAGCATGAACTATTGTCGTATCTGATTAAAGAACGTAACTGGTATCAGGTTTTAGTTTTCACTCGCACCAAGCATGGCGCCAACAAACTGGTTGAGCAATTAGGTAAGGCAGATATTAGTGCACTTGCCATACATGGCAATAAAAGTCAGGCAGCGCGTACGCGTGCGCTTTCAGAATTCAAGGATGGCTCATTACAGGTATTGGTTGCAACTGACATCGCAGCGCGCGGCATCGATATTGATCAACTGCCCCATGTGGTCAACTATGACCTGCCTAATGTTCCTGAAGATTATGTGCATCGTATCGGCCGCACAGGCCGCGCTGGCTCCAGCGGCGAAGCAGTATCCCTGGTCTGCATAGATGAACGCGGCCTGTTGCATGACATTGAGCGCTTTATCAAGCGCGAGATCGCCAACGAAGTTATACCGGGCTTTGAGCCAGATCCGAATGCAAAAGCGCAGCCCATACAGCTACGCAGCCAGGATCATAGCCGCGGCGGGCAGCCAGGTCGCTCAGGCGGCAACCGCTCACGCACGCAAGCTAAAAGTCCGGCAAAAAAAACGTCTGCCAATGCGCCGCGCAAACCATCCGGGCCGGGAAATCCTGCTTCACCCAATCGGCGCACGCAAGCTGCCGGCGCGCCGGCATCGCGACCACGCCGTAATGTGCAAGGCTGATTAACCATCAGCCTGCATTACGCTTACCTGACATGCTGATCAAATCAACACTACGGTTTGATCAGCCGCCGGCCAGCTGTGCTACATTTTTGCCTTGCGCTTAACTCGCGCTCTCCTCCATTAAAACAAGCATGACTGTAACTGAGCGCACCAGCCTTGATAGCCACACTCCCATGATGCGTCAGTATCTGAGCATCAAGGCGGAGCATCCGCACACGCTGCTGTTTTACCGGATGGGCGATTTTTACGAATTGTTTTTTGATGATGCTGAAAAAGCCTCTCGTCTCTTGGGTATTACGCTCACACAGCGTGGTAACTCTAACGGTAATCCGATAAAAATGGCCGGCGTACCGTTTCACGCTGCAGATCAATATCTGGTCAAACTCGTCAAGCTCGGTGAATCGGTCGCTATTTGCGAACAAGTTGGCGATCCGGCTACCAGCAAAGGGCCAGTCGAGCGACGCGTACAGCGCGTCATCACACCAGGCACACTGACCGACACCGAGCTGCTGCCAGAAAAAGCGGATCGTCCGCTACTGGCACTGTGCATACAGAGCAAACGCAAAAATATATCGCTGGGACTGGCTTGGTTGTCGCTGGCAAGCGGACGCTTCTGCATTACTGAAATTCATACAGATGAGTCAGCATTAAGTGCGCGCATCAAACAAGAACTGGAACGTATCGCACCAGCAGAAATATTATTAGATCAGCAGACAGATTCTCTTTTCCAAAATAATACAGGCGCAAAACTGACGCTGGTACCGGACTGGCATTTCAATACAGAGGCCGGTGAAAAAGCCTTACAAGAACAACTAGGCGCTGCCACACTGGCGGGCTTCGGTGTCAACGGCCAATCCGCTGCGCTGGGTGCAGCTGGCGCAGTGCTGCTTTATGCACGCAGCACACAAGGCAAGAGCCTGCAGCATGTACGTTCACTGATTGTTGAAGCAGAAAATACATGCATAGGACTGGATGCAGCAACCCGGCGCAATCTGGAGCTGACTGAATCATTACGCGGCAACTCGCCCACACTGTTTTCATTACTGGATCATTGTCGTACTGCGATGGGCTCTCGCCTGCTGCGCCATTGGCTGCATCATCCCAGCCGCGAGCAGCAAATTGCACGCGACCGTCATGCGGCCATTACAAATTTATTGGCAATCGACGCCTGCGACAAATTGTCATCAACATTAGCCGCTGTACCCGATATAGAACGCATCGCTACCCGTATCGCGCTCTTGAGTGCAAGGCCTCGCGATCTGGCAGGCTTACGAAGTGGTCTGGCGCAGCTACCAGCACTTGAAAGTTTGATTGATAACGCGACTGAGAGCGCATTGTTAAAGCAAATCATCAGCCAACTAGCCACGCCGGATGACTGTCTGGGTCTGCTGGAACGCGCAATCGCCACGGAGCCAGCCGCCATGGTGCGCGATGGCGGCGTGATTGCTGCAGGCTTTGATGAAGAGCTCGATGCATTACGTGGTCTTTCAGAAAACGCTGGTCAATATTTACTCGATCTGGAAACCCGCGAACGGGCACGTACCGGCATCACTAATCTGCGCGTTGAATACAATAAAGTACATGGCTTTTATATTGAAGTCACGAACGGCCAGACAGCGAAAGTGCCGGATGATTATCGTCGTCGGCAAACACTGAAAAACGCTGAGCGTTACATCACACCTGAACTAAAAGCATTTGAAGACAAAGCATTGTCAGCACAAGATCGTGCATTGGCCAGAGAAAAATATTTATACGAGCAGCTGATACAAGATCTGGCAATTTTTATCGCGCCGCTACAAACCATCGCGCATGCGGTTGCAAGCCTGGATGTCTTGGTCGCACTGGCACATCATGCGCTGCGTCACAACTGGTGCCAGCCTGTGCTGACCAACACAACAGGCATACAGGTGTCGCAAGGTCGGCATCCGGTTGTGGAGGATGTGATCGAACGCTTTATCGCCAACGATTGCCTGCTTTCACCTGAACGACGTTTACTGCTTATTACGGGCCCCAACATGGGTGGCAAATCGACTTACATGCGTCAGCTTGCCTTAATCACGCTGCTAGCTTATGTGGGCAGCTACGTGCCAGCAGCAACGGCGGCAATAGGACCTATAGACCGCATTTTTACGCGCATCGGTGCGGCAGACGATTTGGCTGCAGGCTATTCAACCTTCATGGTCGAAATGACAGAATCAGCTGCGATTTTGCATGGCGCAACCGAGCATTCACTCGTGCTGATGGATGAAGTCGGTCGCGGTACCTCAACCTTTGACGGACTGGCGCTGGCGTGGGCGATTGCAATATGGTTACTTGAACAAAGCAAAAGCTACACGTTGTTTGCCACGCATTATTTTGAACTAACCCAATTGCCACAAACCCATCCAGGCTGCGCCAATGTGCATTTATCAGCAGTTGAACACAAAGACAGTATTGTTTTTTTACACGCCATAGAAGAAGGACCTGCATCGCAGAGCTACGGCTTACAAGTCGCTCAGCTTGCTGGGGTTCCTCAGCAGGTGATCAAAGCAGCGCGCAAGCATCTGGCAACACTTGAATCACAATCTCTGCAAGGGCGTGCGCAATTTGATTTATTTGCAGCAGGTATGATCGCAAATGATGACGCAAACATCAGCCAGCAAAGCAGCGCAGCAGCAATAGAAATCTCTGAGGCGATGCAAGCGCTGCGCAATATGGACCCTGATAGCTTCACACCGCGTTCAGCGCTTGATGAACTATACCGTCTAAAAAAATTGGCAGATCAGGCGTGAGATAAACCAATATAAAAAATGCCCCTATTCGATTTAAAGAGAGGCATCAGATACAGCGCACAGACAAAAAAATTACTGCAGTTGTATGGTGCGGAACTGATCATCATCTTCATCATCAACATGATGGTGATGACCATGCGGTCCATGTACATGCTGATGCGCGATTTCTTCTTCGCTGGCAGCACGCACTTCAATTACATTGAGCTCAAAACGCAGGGCAATGCCTGCAAGAGGATGATTACCATCCAACACGACCTTGCCATCGGCAATATCCGTCACTGTAAATACGCGAATATCTTCTTCATCATCATCCGCGTCATCAGGCGAACCTTCAAACTGCATACCGATTTCCAGCTCATCAGGCAAAGCCTGACGTGGTTCGATTTTGACCAGATCTGCATCGTATTCACCAAATGCATCTTCAGGATCCACATGAACCGTTATTTCATAACCGGCTTCATGATCATTGAGTGCTTCTTCAATTTTTGGCAGAGTAGTACCGTAGCCGCCATGAAGATAGACCATAGGCTGCTGGCTTTCTTCGATCAGGCTACCTTGAGCATCTGACAATTTGTAGTGCAGGGTAACGACCGTATTTTTAGCTATCTTCATGAAAAATTCCTTTCTTTCGAATCAGCGCGCATTATAACTCCCCGCGCACACCAGGTTCAATCAACAACGCTGCCAGATATAATGTGATGATGAAAAAAACTAATCTCCTCGGTGAAATCACACCCAAGCAGTTCTTGCAAACATATTGGCAAAAAAAACCTTTGCTCGTACGTCAGGCGATACCAGGTATGTCTGCGCTGCTATCGCGCGAAACATTGTTTGATCTGGCTATACGTGACGATGTAGAGTCGCGGCTGATCACAAATTTCCGTCAGCAATGGAAAATGCAGCACGGCCCCCTATCGCAGCTACCCAAGCCCAACCAAAAAAACTGGACCATGCTTCTGCAAGGTGTCAACCTGCATGATGATGAGGCAGACAAACTACTCAATCAGTTCCGCTTCATTCCTGACAGCCGACTTGATGATTTGATGATCAGCTATGCCACTGACGGCGGCGGAGTTGGCCCGCATTTTGATTCCTACGATGTTTTTTTACTGCAGGTACATGGCAAGCGTCGCTGGCGTATCAGTGCGCAGAAAGATCTGACTCTGGAGGAAGGACTGCCACTGAAGATTTTGCGTAATTTCATTCCAGAAGCAGAATTTATACTCGAACCGGGCGATATGCTGTATCTGCCGCCTCATTACGCTCATGAGGGCGTGGCCATAGGTGAGTGCATGACTTACTCGGTAGGGTTTAGAGCACCAGCATGGCAAGAGCTCGGCGAGCGCTTTCTGGAATTTATGGCTGACTCTATTGATTTACCCGGTCGCTATACAGATGCGGGTCATTTAAGCCAACAGACGCCGGCCAAAATCAGCGATCACTTGCTAGAAACTGTCACCACTGAGCTATCGAAGCTGGCTTCCACTCCTGAGGACATCGCTATTTTTCTGGGGCAGCATCTGTCGGAACCGAAATCGTCAGTATTTTTTGAGCCGCCTGAGCGAGCGCTTTCCCCTGCAAAATTTATTGCAGCCATAGCTAAGCAAGGCCTCAAATTGCACCGTAAAACACGCATGCTGTATCGCAGCAGATATATTTTTATTAATGGTGAGTCATTTCAACCAGGAGCCACGGATAGAAAATTATTAATGTCTCTGGCAGATGAAAAAATGCTAAGCGCAACTGACTTAAAATCGGCTTCACATGATTTGCTGGAAAGCTTGCATGCCTGGTACTGCGAGGGCTGGATAGTTGTAAACCAGAGAGAAAATCTTTCGTCTGAAACAAAGCAGTGAATGAATTTAACCCGGATTAAAGCTAAAAGACGCAGATAGGGTTAAGCATCAAATCATACAAGAAAGAAAAGTCATTTAATTATCAAAAACGGCTTGCAGATTTTTCACTATCACCCGTATAATTTCCGGTTAGGAAGTTTTGTATATGCGGCAGTGCGTCAATACTTGCTCTCGTATCGAAAAAACATCCTTCTAGTGCGATAACTACCGGTAGTTATTAATCTCATTTTAAAGCGTTACTTTTACTTAACTGAAGGAAAATCATGAAAAAATCGTTGCTGATCGCTTCCCTGCTGGCTCTGGCTCTGGCTGCTTGCGGTAAAAAAGAAGAAGCTGCTGCTCCTGCACCTGCTGAAGCTCCTGCTGCTGCTGCTCCTGCTGCTGAAGCTCCTGCTGCTGCCGCTCCTGCTGCTGAAGCACCAGCTGCTGCTGCACCTGC
>CAIVDH010000153.1 GCA_903904635.1 uncultured Burkholderiales bacterium
ATTTTGTACTGCGATCGAATGACCGGCGCTCATCAGCACATGTCCCCGATGCTGTAGCAACGCATTCATGGGCACCACAAAATAACCTGAAAGTGCACCAATCAAAACCAGCAAGGGATAAGCCACCGTCACTGAATGTGCGAGCGTCATCAAAAGAACAACCAAACCCATGGCCAGACCTAAAGGCATGACGCCCAGCGATTTTTTCAATGGCACTCTGCGCGCAGCTGCCATGGCACCAAATGCGACCCCGACAGCGACGATCCCCTGAAGGATTGCCGCTTTGTCCAGCGGCATGCCGAGCGCTTTTTCTGCCCACTTGAGGACGATGAACTGCAGGGTTGCACCAGCCCCCCAAAATAAGGATGTAACAGCCAAAGAAATTTGCCCGAGACGATCACGCCACAGCTTGATGAAACAATGTGAAAAATCTACTACTAGTTTGATGGGGTGGTGTTCCTGGTTAGGATAGTGTGCGTTAGTGGCAGGTATGCGCAGATTGAAGACGGCAGCCAGTACGTAGGCGATCATCACGACGCTGAGCGCCGATTCTATAGCCGCATCACTTGGTATGTTGTTCAGTGAGCCCAGCATTGCATCAAGATAGACTGCAAAATTCTGGCTCACCAGCGCGCCACCCAAGACCGTACCCAATATGATGGAAAGTACGGTCATGCCTTCTATCCAGCCGTTTGCGACAACGAGTTTTTCAGCTGGCAGCAATTCTGTCAGGATGCCATATTTTGCAGGTGAATAAGCGGCCGCACCAAAGCCCACAATCGCATAAGAAATCAATGGGTGTACGTGCATGAACATCATCAGGCAACCAAAAATTTTTACCAGATTGGTGATGAACATGACCCGGCCTTTGGGAAAGGCATCGGCAAAAGCACCGACAAAGGGCGCCAGTAACACATAAGAAAGTACGAAGAATAGCTTCAGCATAGGCGTCATCCATGCGGGCGCATGCATTGTTGTCAAGAGCGCAATGGAGACGATTAGCAGGGCATTGTCGGCCAGTGAAGAAAAAAACTGCGCCGCAATGATAGTGTAGAAGCCGCGATTCATGGATGGGGTAAAGCAATAGCGAAGGCGGCTAACTTTATACCACGAAATCTGACAATTCAGCCCAAGGCGATGTATCTCCGCTGGCCTGTGTCCGGTAAAATGATCAGGCTGGACACAGATTTTTCTATTTCGCTCACGCTTTTTATTGCTTCATTTTCTAATGCCCAGACCGCTAGTCGCCCTAATTCATCCTCAAGCCTTGCAATTCAATCTGACCATTGCGCGTGCTGCAAGACCGCAGGCGAAGATCTGGGCGATCGTTAAAGCTAACGCCTATGGTCATGGTTTGGAGCAGGGACTGCGCGGGTTTGCCGATGCTGAGGGACTTTCGCTGGTTGAATGGGATGCTGCCGTCACGCTGCGCGAGCTGGGCTGGCGTAAGCCCATCATGATGCTTGAAGGCTTATTTGAGTTCTCTGACCTTGCCATTGCTGACCAGTACAGATTGCAAATCGTGGTGCATAGCGATGAACAATTGGCGATGCTGCAATCAGCGCACCTGTCGCAGCCGTTGGATGTGCATTTGAAAATTAATACGGGCATGAACCGTCTGGGCTTTGCGCCAGACAGAGCGCATCAGATCTATACCAGTTTGCGCGCCATACCTTCTGTCGGGAATATCGCTTTTCTGACGCACTTCGCAAATGCAGAAAATGCGCAATCTGCACTACCAGTAGAAACGCAGTTGGCATGTTTTACGCAAGCCATTGCCGGCCTCAAAGGTGAAGTCAGCCTGTCGAATTCGGCTGCCACGCTGATACAGCGACTAATCACATCTGACTGGATCAGGCCGGGTGTGATGCTCTATGGTGGATCACCAGGCGGCGGCAGCGCAGCATCGTTCGGGCTGCGACCAGCCATGACGTTGCAAAGTCAGATCACGGCGGTGCAAAATTTGCAGCCCGGCGATGTGGTCGGTTATGGCAGCACCTTCAAGGCAGATAAGCCTATGCGCATCGGCATCGTTGCCTGTGGCTATGCAGATGGTTATCCGCGTCATGCACCGACTGGCACGCCGATACTTGTACAAGGTCAGCAGACGCGCATAGTCGGGCGTGTTTCCATGGACATGCTGAGTGTCGATCTGAGTGCATTACCAGACGCCGGCGTGGGTGCAGAGGTGATTTTGTGGGGCAAAGGTTTGCCAATTGATGAGGTGGCCGCTGCGGCTGGCACCATAGGCTATGAACTAATGTGCGCGCTGACCTCCCGGGTTCGTCGACAAGTGCAGGATTAAAACAAGCAAAGAACATGGCCAAGCCTAAAATAAATTACACCTGCACAGAATGCGGTGGCATCAGCAATAAATGGGCGGGGCAATGTCCGTCTTGCGAGCGCTGGAATACGTTGGTCGAAACGCTGGTTGAGAGTGGCGGCAATCGTTATTCTCAGCAGCCACAGGCTATCGCACAGACTGCGCCGGTGATGAGTCTGGCTGATATTGATGCCATTGATGTGCCGCGCTTTGGCACTGGCATTGATGAATTTGATCGCGTGCTCGGTGGCGGGCTGGTTGCAGGTGGCGTGGTGTTGATAGGTGGTGATCCCGGCATAGGTAAATCGACCTTGCTGCTGCAGGCACTGGCAAATTTGTCGAAGATAAAAAAAGTTTTATATGTCAGCGGTGAAGAGTCTGGCGCGCAAATCGCTTTGCGGGCGCGCCGGTTGGCTGTTGATGCTGGTGATCTGAAGTTGCAGGCCGAAATACAGCTGGAAAAAATCCTCAATACGCTGGCTGATTTGAAGCCGCAAGTGGCTGTTATTGATTCGATACAAACGGTGTATTCCGATGCGCTTACCTCTGCGCCCGGCTCGGTTGCACAGGTGCGTGAATGCGCCGCGCAATTAACACGTATGGCCAAGCAATCGGGTACGACCATCATCATGGTTGGTCACGTGACCAAAGAAGGCGCATTGGCCGGGCCGCGTGTGCTGGAACATATCGTTGATACTGTGCTGTATTTTGAAGGCGATACACATTCGAGTTTTCGATTGGTGCGCGCATTTAAAAATCGCTTCGGTGCAGTAAATGAACTGGGCGTATTTGCGATGACTGAAAAAGGCTTGAAGGGTGTGTCGAATCCTTCGGCACTGTTTTTGTCGCAGCATGACAATCAGGTGCCGGGGTCGTGCGTGATGGTGACGCAAGAAGGCAGCCGGCCATTGCTGGTTGGAATACAGGCACTGGTGGATGCGTCACATGTGCCCAATGCTCGTCGTCTTTCAGTCGGTCTTGAACAAAACAGGCTGGCAATGTTATTGGCCGTGTTGCATAGGCATGCTGGTGTGGCGGCATTTGATCAGGATGTGTTTATTAACGCCGTCGGTGGCGTGAAAATCACCGAGCCTGCTGCAGATTTGCCTGTGCTGCTGGCGATACATTCTTCCATGCGCAGTAAACCTTTGCCGCGCGGGCTGGTTGCGTTTGGTGAAGTCGGACTGGCGGGTGAGATACGGCCGGCGCCGCGTGGTCAGGAAAGATTGCGCGAAGCTGCCAAACTGGGATTTTCTATTGCGCTGGTACCAAAGGCGAATTTGCCCAAGCAAAAAATCGAGGGGCTGCAGGTAATCGGTGTGGAACGCATTGATGAAGCGATGAATAAGATGCGAGAGCTGCAGTAAATGGATTTGTTTAATGCGGTTATTTTTGTTGACTGAGTAATTTTGCGGCAACTAAGCCGCTGCGCACTGCGCCTTCTATCGTGGCCGGATAATCACTCGCTGTATAGTCACCGGCTAATACGATATTTTCACACGCGGTCAGATTGGTTGGCCGTTTCAAATCTGGCGTGCAGGCAAATGTGGCGCGCTTTTCTGTTATCACGCTATGCCAGAGCGTCGTATTGAGTTCAGGGCGGTGTAAAACGTTAGCTAATTGTTGCGACACTTTACTGCACAGATTTTCTTGTCCCATTTCATTTGCCTCTGCTGAGGCGCTGATGACAACAGCCAGCAGACCCGCCTGATCGTTATGCAGTTGTCCGCGATCAAACACAAATTGCCCCCATTGCTGATGTTCAGGCTGATCAATTAATGCGTAAAAAGGGCGGTCTAGCTTTACTGTGGGGGCGTACTGCAAATAGCAGGTGGTGATGGCTTCGTAATCAAAGCGCATGCTTGCAATGGATGTATCCAATGTTTGCATTAAATCCGATGTAACCCAGGGCGGTGTCGCTAACACGACGGCATCAAATTCGCTAGTACGCTGATCTGCCGTCACGAGCCAGCGTTTTCCGCTGCGTGTAATCTCACGCACACGCACGCCATATTCAACCTTGCCATGTTGTTTTTCTATAAAACGCACGGCAGCTTCTGGGAACAGGGCGGATAAATCCTGCAATGGCAGCAGCATGTCGGAGGCGCTGCGGTTTGCACCCAGACTATCGCGTAATACATTTAAAAAAACTTTTGCAGAAGCGCGCTCTGGAGGCGTGTTGAGTGCGGCTATGCAAAGCGGTCGCCACATCAGCTGGATGACGCGTTCGGTCTGATCAAAGCGTTCGAGTAATTGGGTCACGCTGCAATCATTATTCAACTGCCAATTCATCCAGCGTGCAGCAGATGAAAATCTTGCAAGAGCGAGTTTGTCTGCAGTCTGCAAACCTTTTGCACGCAACATTGCCCAAGCCAGATGTAGTGGCGCTGGCAGTTTGGGTGCGATGAAATCCATACCACCGCAATCTGGCGGGTAGCGCATCTGCAAAGGATATCTGCGCAACATCGCTGAGGGTTTGAGGCCGACGGTTTTAATCAACTGTAAACTATCTCGATAGGCGCCCAATAAAATATGCTGACCATTGTCAAGCTTGTAGTCGTGTTGTTCTACGCGACGCGCCCGACCGCCAGGCAGCCTAGCTGCTTCCAGTAGCGTGACACGGTGACCATTTTTTGCGAGAGCAACGGCGGCAGCACATCCGGCCCAACCGGCACCTATCACGGCAACAGTGTGAGTTTGTTCAACTGTGGGTGATGTCAATTTCTGACCCAGGTTTTCCATGCCAGCCAGAGCTTGCGTATGGGGGTGAGCGAAATTTTATGCTCGAGAACATGAAAGCCATCATGCTCAATTTCAGTTAGCAATGTGCGATAGATAGCAGCCATGATTAAACCGGGCCGCTGTGCGCGCCGGTCTTCTTTGGGCAAGAGCGCATAAGCCTGATCATAATAATGTTGGGCGCGTTTCGTTTGAAACTGCATGAGGGCGACAAAGCGCTCACTGTGTTTTGCATTGAGTAGTTCTGCGGCTGTTACGCCAAACTGCTGCAGTTCATTAACGGGCAGATAAATGCGGCCGCGGCGTGCGTCTTCGCCTACATCGCGAATGATATTGGTGAGCTGAAAAGCCATGCCGAGTTTTTCGGCGTACTCAAGCGTGCGCTGGTTGGTGCTGCCGAAAATACTGGCTGACATAATGCCGACCACGCTGGCTACATGCCAGCAATAACGCTCCAGTGCAATGAAATCCAGATAGCGGGTCTGATCTAAATCCATTTCCATACCATCAATCACGGCCAGCAAATGCTCGCCTTTAATCTGAAATGTTGACATGTGCGGCGCGAGCGCCTGTGTGACGGGATGTGTGGGTGTACCGGACAGCATATTGCGCACTTCCTGCCGCCACCAGACTAGCTTGGTGCGCGCCAGAGAAGCATCGCTACATTCATCAACCACATCGTCAACCTCACGACAAAACGCATACAGCGCAGTTATAGCCTGCCTTCGTTGTGGCGGCAGAAAAAGAAAGCTGTAATAAAAGCTCGAGCCGCTTTGTGCGGCTTTTTGTTGGCAGTAGTCTTCGGGTGACATGAGGCAGATAAGGGCTGGTTTCAGATAAAGTCAGAATGCGGTCACATGCTAACTGACAACGACTACAGCGCGCCAGAACATGATGATCCAGTCTTTTGTGGCTAACTTGGGTCTATGGCTGAATACATCGTAGTTTACAGCTGCTATTTTTTCACAAATACGCAGCCCGCCTTGCACAATGAGCCTGAGTTCCCATCCCATGCGGCCGGGCAGTCGACGAGCCAGCGGTGCGCCCGAGATTAGCATCTGACGTGCACGCTCAACTTCAAATTGCATCAATTCTCGCCAGTTTGCATCAAGACGGGCATCGGCTATCTGAGCTTCGCTGACGTGAAAATTATTCAGATCTTCTTGTGGCAAGTAGACCCGAGATTTTTCCCAATCGATGGCGACGTCTTGTAAAAAATTGATTAATTGCAGTGCACTGCAAATTTGATCAGATTGTTTTAATGCGGCTGCGCTGTTTTCACCAAATAAGGCAAGCATGATGCGGCCTACCGGGTTCGCTGAATGCGCACAGTAGTCGAGAAGTTCTTCAAAATTTGCATAGCGTGTCTTGATAACATCCTGACGAAATGCAGTCAGCAGGTCACGCAATGGCTGTAGTGTGAGCTGATGGGTTTTTATTACGGCTTGCAGTTCTTGAAACAGCAGGGTTTGTGGTAGTTGGTTATTTGCTATGAAGTCAAGTTCGCGCTCATAGGCATTCAGAGCGGCGATGCGCTCATCTGGCTGCAGATCACCTTCATCGGCA
>CAIVDH010000154.1 GCA_903904635.1 uncultured Burkholderiales bacterium
GCAACCTTAGGCAGTGCAGGATTAGGTTTTTTAGTCAGGCTGTTGATGGTTTCGATTTTCAAGCCAAGTTTGTCAGCCACAGGCTTGAGACTATCTGACTGCTCATAAACCATGTTGGTGAATATCTCAGACATTTCAGAAAATTTCTTACCGGCTTTCTGTTGTTTGATTTCATCAAGCACGTTGGCTTTTACTTCGGCTAGTGTGCGCGTTGCTGCAGGTTTGATAGCAGTTAATCGAATGATGTGATAACCAAAATCAGATTGCACAATGTTACTGATTTCACCTTCTTTTAATGCAAAAGTGGTTTCTTCGAACGGTTTGACCATCATGCCTTTACCAAAGAAATCAAGATCACCACCACGCTCTGCTGATCCAGGATCCTGAGAATTTTCTTTAGCCAGCTTGGCAAATTCAGCAGGGTTTTTACGCAGCTGTGCCAATAATTTTTCTGCTTTTTCCTTGGCAGCCGCTTTTTGCGCTGTTGGAGCATCTTTGTTAGCAGAGATCAGTATGTGACTGGCGCGACGCTGCTCATCTGTTTTGTAGCGAGAAAGATTTTGTTCATAAAATGCTTTGACTTCTTCGTCGCTGACTTGAATTTTTGCCTCAACAACATCAGGAGCCAGCACGATGAATTCAGCCCTGACTGTTTCAGGTATCTCAAACTGGGCTGCATTTTTATCGTAATAAGCCTGCAACATCGCATCGGTAAATTTAATTTGTGATTTGTATGCATCCAGCGTAAAAGATAGCTCCTGGACTTCCCGTATTTGCTGGTTTAATGAAGAGATATGGGCTGCGATAGTCTTAGGTGCAAAAGAGCTGCCCTGTATCATCGCATTGCTTTGTTGTATGGCTAGGTCGCGTCGCAATCCAGCTTCAAATTTATCTGGCGTCAGACCTTGTGCGGCCAGCAAAGCCTGGTAACGTTCTTTATCAAATTTACCATCGGCTGTTTTAAGCCCATCGATTTCGGCAATCGTCTTGCGCAATGTATCGTCTGAAACGGTTAGATGATTATCAGCGACATAAGCGGCCAAAGCCTTTTGTGCGATCAGGTTATCCAGTACACCCTGTCTTGCATCTGGCGTATCAAACATTGACACATCGAACTGTTCTCCAAACATCTGCCGGAAGCGCTCCAATTGACGTCCCTGCGCGGCATCCCACTCACGTTGGCTTATGGTCTGACCTGCGACCTTGGCAACAGGCGGCTCACGATCACTCATGCGGGTATAACTTTCCAATCCAAAAAAAGCGAATGAAGGAAAAATTATCAATAGCAGCAAAAACTGCATCAAACGTCGGTGGGTGCGAATAAATTCAAGCATGGTGTGCAACTCGAAAAATGTCAGTGAGTCGGGCAAAAATCCCGATCCAGTTTTAAGCGTGATTAAATCACGCCAGATATGAAAAAAGGCGAACAAAGTTCGCCTTTTCGGTTTTTGGCGGAGTGGACGGGACTCGAACCCGCGACCCCCGGCGTGACAGGCCGGTATTCTAAC
>CAIVDH010000155.1 GCA_903904635.1 uncultured Burkholderiales bacterium
AAATTGCTTCACCCGCCAACACCATTTTGAAGCCGTTGTAGTCAGGCGGGTTGTGGCTGCCTGTGACCATGATGCCGCTAGCAGCGCCCAGCACTTGGGTGGCGTAATACAGCAGTGGCGTGGCAACGAGACCAACATCAATCACGTTAACACCAGCGGCCTGCAGGCCTTGTGCTAATGCAGCGGATAAGGACGGACCCGAGAGCCTGCCATCGCGACCGATGATGACGGTGTGTTCGTTCTTGGCTAATGCTGCAGAACCGAAGGCCTGACCGATTTGATAGGCGATACCATCGTCTAGCGTGCGACCTAATACGCCGCGTATGTCATAGGCTTTGAAGATGCCGGGGGTCGGTGCCAGTTTTGCTGTAGTCATAGTTTCATGAAGCTTTAGAAGATGCTGCTGTGTTGGTTAGATGTTGCTGCTGGCATTGTGCCAGTGCCTCATCCCATTGCGGCAGACTACAAAAAGTTTGTTGGAATTTTGTCGTGTCGAGCAAAGAATTTTTTGGCCGACGCGCGGGTAAGGGATATTGATCTGTCGTGATCGGATGCAGCAGTGGTTTATTCAGTACCGACGGATGTGTAAAGATTTTTTGCGCGAAGTCATGCCAGGTAGTCTGACCACCTGCAGCAAGATGATAGATTCCACCGTGTGTGGCTATATAGTCATTTGCCTCTCCGGTACTCATCATTTGTCTGACTACATCCGATGTGGCATCAGCAATGGTATGGCTCCAGGTCGGCGCACCCATCTGATCATGCACGATGGAGAGCTCTTTTCTTTCTTGTGCCAGACGCAGCATGGTCAGTAAAAAATTTTTACCGTACAACCCATATACCCAGCAAGTACGAAAAATCAGATGCGCCACACCGCTGTCGGCAATTGCAATTTCGCCTGCAAGTTTGCTACGGCCATAGGCTGACAAAGGTGCGGGCTGGTCATCTTCCACCCATGCGCCCTCTTTGCTGCCGTCAAATACATAATCAGTTGAATAATGTATCAAGGGTATGCCTAGCTCACTTGCTTCTTCTGCCATGACTTTCGGTGCATCTGCATTGATGCGAAAAGCCAGCGCTTCTTCTTTTTCTGCCAGATCAACAGCTGTGTAAGCAGCCGCATTAATAATCAGATCTGGGCGCACCGCTCTGATGGTTGCGCGCACTGCATCCAAATCAGTCAGATCCAGCTGCGCGCGATCTAGCGCAATGATTTCACCCAGACCCAGCAGGCTATGTTGTAACGCATGACCAACTTGTCCGTTCTTACCAGTGACGAGAATTTTCATGGAAGAATCAGACAAATAATTCTGCTTGTGACAGCGGCAATCCTGCCTGGTCTTTGGCAGACAAAACCGGCTCGGCAGTCAGCGGCCAGTCTATTGCCAGTGCAGGATCGTTCCACAACAGCGAACGTTCATACTCAGGCGCGTAATATTCGGTAGTTTTATATAAAAATTCTGCGCTCTCACTCAACACCAGAAAACCATGCGCAAATCCTGGCGGTATCCATAACTGTTTGTGGTTAGCCGCAGTAAGCCTGACGGATACGGATTGCCCAAAGCTTGCTGAGTGCTTGCGTAAATCGACACACACATCAAATACTTCACCGGATGTGACCCGCACTAATTTTCCCTGCGGATGCTGTATCTGATAATGCAAACCACGCAGCACATGTTGCGCCGAGCGTGAATGATTGTCTTGCACAAAAGTGGTACTGACACCAGTCATTTCTTTAAATCGATGCTGATTGAAACTTTCCAAAAAAAATCCGCGGTCGTCACCAAATACTTTAGGCTCAATGATGAGCACATCAGGAATCGTGCAAGAAATAACTTTCATGATTTTAGTAGGCCTTTTCTTCCAGCAAGCGCAGCAAATATTGTCCGTAACCGCTTTTCTTTAAAGGATCAGCGAGTTTTTGTAATTGCGCTGCATCGATATAATTTTTTCGGTATGCCACTTCTTCCGGACAGGCGACTTTAAGCCCTTGTCTTTTTTCCAGTGTGGCGATGAATTGCGATGCGTCCAGCAAGGATTCATGTGTGCCTGTATCTAACCATGCCATGCCACGACCCATTAACTCGACTTGCAATTTACCGGCTTCGAGATAGACGCGATTAACATCGGTTATTTCAAGTTCACCACGCGCAGATGGTTTGATGGAAGCAGCAATATCACAGACTTCTGTGTCATAAAAATATAAGCCAGTCACTGCGTAATTTGATTGCGGCTTTACAGGTTTTTCTTCTATGCTGATCGCGCGTCGGTCGGCATCAAAGCCAACGACACCATAGCGCTCAGGATCATGTACATGATAAGCAAACACCGTTGCGCCATCTGTGCGCTCATGTGCGGCAGCGAGGCTTTGATCGAGTGAATGACCGTAATATAAATTGTCACCCAGGATTAATGCAGAAGGATGATTGCCTACGAATTGGCGACCGATGATGAAAGCTTGCGCCAATCCATCCGGCGAAGGCTGCACCGCATACGCTATATTCAAGCCCCACTGTTTGCCGTCACCGAGCAGTGCTTCAAAGCGCGGCGTATCTTGCGGTGTCGAGATCAGCAAAATATCACGTATGCCCGCCAACATCAGGGTGGACAGCGGATAGTAAATCATGGGCTTGTCATACACCGGCAGCAATTGCTTGGAGATGGCCTGGGTTGCAGGATAGAGCCGCGTTCCTGAGCCACCCGCCAGTATGATTCCGCGTCGCGCGATGTTTTTATTCATGTTTTGCTTTCTTCACGCTGTGCGTAATTTTTATCCAGCCATTGTAAATATTCGCCTGATTGCACCTTGCGCACCCATGCCTGATTTGCCAGTGTCCATTGCACGGTTTTGCGCATGCCGGTCTCGAAGGTTTCGGCGGGCTTCCAGCCTAATTCACGCTCGATTTTGCGTGCGTCAATTGCATAGCGACGATCATGACCAGGACGATCTTTTACAAATGTGATTTGCTCACGATAGGAATGCGCCGCAGGTGACAGCTCATCAAGCAAATCACACAGCGTGTGTACAACATCAATATTGGCTTTTTCATTCCAGCCGCCGATGTTGTATGTTTCTCCCGGCTTGCCATCTGCCAGTACGCGCCTCAACGCGGCGCAATGATCCCCCACATACAGCCAGTCGCGCACTTGTTGGCCATCACCGTAAATAGGCAGCGGCTTGCCAGCTAATGCATTGGCTATCACCAGCGGTATGAGCTTTTCAGGAAACTGCAGCGGGCCATAATTATTGGAGCAGTTGCCAGTTACAACAGGCAAGCCGTAGGTGTGAAACCAGGCACGTACTAATTGATCCGACGCAGCCTTGGAAGCGGAGTATGGACTATTGGGCGCGTAGGGTGTGGTTTCTGAAAATGGTGCGTCGTCTGCGCCTAGCGTGCCAAATACTTCATCAGTTGATACATGCAAAAAACGAAAGCTCTCGCGTTGCGTATCAGACAGCGTAGCGCTATAAGCGCGCGCCGCTTCCAGCAAGCTGAATGTTCCATCGATATTGGTGCGTATGAAATCAGCAGGGCCGTGAATTGACCGGTCTACATGACTCTCCGCAGCAAAATGCAAAATAGCGCGCGGCTGATATTGTTTGAGCAATGCCGCAACGAGCTCGCGGTCGCAGATATCACCGTGCACGAAGCGATGTCGCGGGTCTTTTGCCAGCGAGGCGAAATTATCAGGATTGCCGGCGTAGGTCAGCTTGTCGAGGTTGATGATGGGCTCATCGCTACCAGCCAACCAGTCGAGTACAAAGTTTGAACCTATGAATCCGGCACCGCCTGTGACTAAAATCATTTGTTTGCCTTATCAATAAAACAATTTACTACTGCAGACTTGTGTCAGTCTGCGACCCCAGGCCAGCCTGCACAAACATACACAAACAGATCTGCAAAATCAGCTCGCATTTTACGTGAGGTGCATGCACCCTCACAACAAACTAAAATGATTCCCTATTCTTTTGGCATCTATCCCATGACTACCTATGCAATCGGTGACATTCAAGGCTGTGCAGCGCAACTAGACGCATTGCTGGAACTGATCGATGCCGAATCACCCGACGCAAAACTGATTTTTCTTGGGGATTTGGTTAACCGCGGACCAGATTCACTAGGGACATTGCGCAAAATTCGCGCACTCGGCGACCGCGCCAGCGTGGTACTGGGCAATCACGACCTGCATCTGCTGGCGGTCGCGCACGGCATACGCCAGCCAAATCGCGCCGATACTGTCATGGATATTCTTTCGGCACCTGACCGGGATACTTTACTGGACTGGCTGCGCCATCAGGCCATGGCTTTGCGTGTAAATGATTATTTACTGGTGCATGCCGGTGTACTGCCGCAGTGGAGCGCAGTACAGGTGCTGGCTGTGGCGCATGAAGTGGAGACGCGTTTGCGCAGCAATGACTGGGTAGATTTTTTACGTAACATGCACGGCAATGAGCCTGCACGCTGGAATGACGATCTGCAAGGCCCAGCGCGCATGCGTTGCATAGTCAACGGACTGACCAGGCTGCGTTATTGCACTGCTGATGGCACGATGGATTTCATCACTAAAGAATCACCCGGCAATCCGCCGCCAGGCTACCTGCCCTGGTTTGAAGTGCCGAATCGACAAACTAACGATGTGACCATGGTATTTGGCCACTGGTCTACGCTGGGCCTGTCGCTGCAACCCAATGTCATCGGACTTGATACCGGTTGTGTATGGGGCGGCAAACTTACAGCACTACGTCTGCAGGATCGCGCATTGCTACAGGTGAGCTGTCCGCAATATCAACAACCGGGCTGAGTGCCTGCGCTATGGTTGCCTGCATGGTCTGCGCCAGCTCGCGCCGGTGTGCGCCTTCGCTGCTTATTGCAGGCAAGCGTATGAGCTCAGCATGCAGCGGAGGGCTCTGCATAATCATCACCACGCTTTCAAAAAAAGTCATCTCGCCGATAAAGTCAGCGGCTTCATGCAAGCTTCCATCTTCATTCAGATAGCGAAGTGCATAGGGCTGTACCGGCACGCGCGCTTCTATCGCGGCCTCAAATAAATTTGCATGAAATGGCAATACCGTTCCTTGTGGCGCGGTGGTACCTTCGGGGAAAAAAGCCACGCGCTCACCGTTATGTATGCTCGCGACCAATCCTGCATAGATACGGCGCACATCACGCTGCTTGCCGCGGGCGATAAAAATCGTGCCGGATTTATCGCATAGCCAGCCTATCAGCGGCCAGTCGCGAATATCTGATTTGGCAACAAAGCGGCAAGGATGCACAGTGTTGATGACAAAAATATCTAGCCAGGAAATATGGTTGCTGATGATGAGCGCAGGCGTTACCGCATCAGACTGTGCTGCATTATTGAAGGTGAGTTTTACGCCGCAGATGATGATCAGTTGGCGCGACCAGCGTTGTAT
>CAIVDH010000156.1 GCA_903904635.1 uncultured Burkholderiales bacterium
CTGTGCGTAACAATAGGCTGGCGCTTTTGAATACACTGCATGGCATGATGAATCGTGTTGCGGATATTTCCAAGCTTGCTGCATAAATTTAATTAACAGAGCAAACGAACCAGACCTGATGAAACTTATCATCCTCGACCGTGACGGTGTCATTAATCTTGACTCAGACAATTACATCAAGTCTGCATCTGAATGGCACCCCATACCCGGCTCCATGGAAGCGATTGCAAGGCTTAATCAAAGTGGGTATCGGGTGGTAGTGGCAACGAATCAGGCCGGTATTTCACGCGGACTTTTTGACACACGAACACTCAATCTCATCCACAATAAATTACATCAGACAGCGCTAGCATTTGGTGCACATATTGATGCGATATTTTTCTGTCCGCATGCAGCTGATGAAGATTGCGGATGTCGCAAACCCAAGCCCGGCATGTTGCAGGCTATCGGGCAGCGCTATGACATTAGTTTAAAAAATATTATTTTTGTAGGTGATTCTTTGCGTGATCTGCAAGCTGGTTTTTCTGTTGGCTGCACACCGTATCTGGTAAAGACAGGCAAAGGCACCAAGACGATCGATAAAGGCGGACTGCCACCGGGCACGATACTATTTCAAGATCTGGCCGCCGTTGTTGATGCGCTGCTGCAGCGAGAACAGCTGGCCACAGACACTGTTGAATCTGCTCGCCAGGCGATACAAAAGAAAAATAAGTAATACACAAAACCGACGACTTTCATTTTCTTAAGTTGTTTCTTCATTTAGCTGGAGCATGCATGTCCCGATCCATTATGTTTTTACGATCGCTGGTGTTTGCCGTACTGATGGTGATTGCCACCGTCATCTGGGCATGCGCTTGTTTTCTTTTTTTTCCGCTACCGTATCGTCAGCGTTATTGGGCGATCTCGCGCTGGAATGTGTTTGTGATCTGGGCCGCACGTCATATCTGCGGCATTCAATATCAATTCAAAGGATTTGAAAATCTGCCGGATGCGCCAGTAATATTACTGTCCAAGCATCAGTCTGCGTGGGAGACTATTTTTTTACTGTGCTCGATGCCGCGCCCATTGATTTTTGTATTCAAAAAAGAATTATTGTATGTGCCTTTTTTTGGATGGGGTTTGGCCATGCTGCGCATGATTGCCATCAATCGCAGTAAAACCCGTGATGCCATGGCACAGGTCATTGCAACTGGCAAAAAACGTCTGGCGGATGGGCAGTGGGTGATTATGTTCCCTGAAGGGACACGCACCCAGGTCGGCAAGCAAGGCGCATACAAAGGTGGCGGTGCCTATTTGGCCATAGGTACAGCTACACCCGTAGTGCCGATTGCAGTTAATTCCGGTGACTGCTGGCCGCGTAATGCTTTCATCAAAAAACCGGGCATGATTACGGTCTCGATAGGTCAGCCTATATCGCCTGAGGGCCATAATGCGCAAAGTCTGATGCGGGAAGTGGAAAAATGGATAGAATCTGAAATGCGCGTTATTACACCTGGCGCATACAAAGAGTCGCAAGACCAGCAAGATGCCTAATTAGATAACAAATAAACTCTACACCCCGACACCATGTCCTTGACTCAGTTTCTGCGTAAAAAACTGCATGATCCAAATCAGCTATCACTGCTGCTGGATTTGTTTACGCTGGAAAAACCTGAGCCAGTTACCGCGATGTCACCTGCAGCGCCCGCCTTATCGGCACCGGCACAATCTTCTCCCGTTATAGAAACTGCCAGACCGACTACACCGACACCGTTAGCAAGCGGATTTCGCCGGCTTAAGTTACCACCGCATGTGCTTGATTACCGTCTGCAACGCTCCAAGCGTCGCACCATAGGTTTTCAGGTCAGCGAAGAAGGACTGCGCGTGACAGCACCGCGCTGGGTTACGGTCGTTGAAATTGAAGCAGCTATCGCTGAAAAGCAGCAATGGATTTTTAATAAACTCAACGAGCAACGCGAGCGTTCAGTACGCAGGCTGCAGCCGCCTATGCATTGGCGCGATGGTGCCACACTGCCCTATCTGGGCATGGACGTTACTTTGCGTCTGGATGAATCCGGCAATGTAGGGATTCGCTTTAATGCTGAAAGTCGCGAGCTGTTTGTCAGCCTGCCCGCATCGGCCGGCGAGCAACAACTTAAAGACCGGGTTCTGGGCTGGCTGCAGGGTCAGGCCAAATTATTATTCGCCGAGCGGCTAGAGATCTATGCCGACAAACTCGGTGTACGGTTTCAGCGCTTTGCGCTGTCGTCAGCAACCACGCAATGGGGCTCCTGCACAGCTGACGGCCGCATACGTCTTAACTGGCGGCTGATGCATTTTGCTCTGCCCAATATTGACTACGTCATCGCGCATGAACTCTCGCACTTACGCGAAATGAATCACGGTCCGGAATTCTGGGCTACCGTGCAGTCGGTACTGCCAGAATTTGAAGCAGCCAGAAAAGCACTGAAAAATTACGCGCCTGAGAGCCTGCCGATTTTCTGATTAGTTGAAACCCTTGCTGAGTTGAATAGAACTTCACAGCTCAGTAGTGACCTTAGCGCCATCTTTTACATTTCTATTTGCCTCGCCCTTGCTCACAGCTAAAACCTGCTATCTAGCAGTCCAACAGTAAAACTAAATTTCACAGCCTTACATTGAAAAGCCTGTTTGCTATCCCTGGCAATCAATACGCAGATACACGTACAACGACACAAGATAATTTACTCTAGGAAATTGTATGAACTAATCGTTCGATTATGGAACGCATTCGTTTCTTGAAGCACACAACTTGCATATCCTCAACCATATTAGGAGTGCAGATGATGA
>CAIVDH010000157.1 GCA_903904635.1 uncultured Burkholderiales bacterium
AAATTGCAGCAACCAAAAAATCTGTCCAGCGAATCATGGTTTCGCGCTTCTGAAAAAACCAGGCCAACATCAAAGGCAGCGCCAGCTTCATGATTTCAGAGGGTTGAATAATGACGCCGATATTGACCCAGCGTCGCGCGCCATTTTTGATTTGGCCAAACAATGCAACAGCAATTAACAAGGACAAGCCGACTACATAAACTGGCACAGCCAGTCGCATCAGATTTTGCGGTGGGATTTTAGCTGCTACCCACATCACAATCAGGCCAGCCAAAATATTACGCAAATGTCCTTCGAACCTGCCGGGGAAATTCATGGCTGCTGATGAAACTGCAAGGCAGCCGAGCAATAAGATCAAGCCCAGCACTATGAGCAGAGTGCGATCAAAAATAAAAAGATGCTGTCGCAAGACATCTAACAGATTGCCTGTCCTGTTTTCGGAGAAGGATCTCAATTCGCCTCCTTTTTATCGGCCTTAGCCGCATCGGATACATTTTTTTTAATCGCCGTCGCACCCGCTGCCGGCTTAATTTCAACATCAGCAACTGGCTTGGCCGGCGGTAATTCTGCAGGGCGTTTGCCAAGCAAATAATAATCCATCGCCAGTCGCGCTATTGGTGCGGCAGCAGCAGCACCAAAGCCGGCGTTTTCAACAATGATGGCCAAGGCTATACGTGGTTTGTCAGCTGGCGCAAACGCGATGTACAACGAGTGATCACGTAATCTTTCATTGATTTTACTGGCTTCGTATTTGACACTTTTACTCATTGATGCAGCCTGAGCGGTGCCGGTCTTGCCGCCAGAAATATAGGGCGCATTGGCAAATGACCGCGCTGAGGTTCCCTCTTTGGTCACACCTACCATTGCATTTTTGATGAAATCAACATTTTCCTGTTTCAGAGGTATGCGCAAGCTTTCTTTGGCCACGGTCAGTTTGCGTTCCTTGGTGGCGCCGTTCTCTACCATCTTCACCAGATGCGGCTTCATCACGACACCATCATTAGTCAGCGTGGCGATTGCATGCGCAAGCTGCAATGGCGTAAATGAGTTATAGCCCTGCCCGATGCCCACAGAAATCGTTTCGCCGGCATACCATTTTTGCTGATCAGGACGCTTATAGGCTTTCTTCTTCCATTCGGTAGAAGGCAATACGCCACGCTTTTCATTTTCAAGGTCGATGCCTGTCAGCTGACCAAAACCAAATGGTTTCAAAAAATCATGAATCGCGTCTATACCCAGATCATTGGCCAGATTGTAGTAATAGGTATTACACGACTGGACTATGGATTTATACATATCGACACGACCGTGACCACCCTCTTTATCATCGCGGAATTTATTATTACCAAACCAAAAATAGCCCGGATCATTAATGGCCATCTCGGGCGTGCGCTTGCCTAATTCAAGCGCAGCTAAAGCCATGTAAGGCTTGAAGGTGGAGCCGGCCGGATAAGTACCTATGAGAGGACGATTTAGCAAGGGTTTGTCGAGCGAGGTATTTAACTCATCCCAACTCTTGACATCAATACCCTCAACGAACAAGTTGGGATCAAAAGTCGGCATGGACACATAGGCCAATATGTCACCAGTAGCAGGCTCTATCGCTACCAATGCGCCGCGCCGGTCAGCAAAGGCTGTTTCTACGATTTTTTGCAGTTCAATATCAACTGATAGTCTTAAGTTGTTGCCCGGAGTGGGCGCAGTACGCGAGAGTGTGCGCACAGCTCGGCCACCAGCAGAGACTTCGATTTCGTCGTAGCCAGTAATGCCATGCAGCTCTTTTTCATAACTCTTTTCCAGGCCTTCCTTACCGATGTAATCGGTGCCACGATAGTTGGCCGCGTCATCGCTTTCTTCCAGCATCTCGGCTTCGCGCTTATTGACGCGCCCTATATAACCGATCATGTGCGAAGCAGTTTGCCCCAGCGGATACTGGCGAAACAAACGCGCCTGTATATCCACACCCGGGAAACGATAGCCTTGTGCAGCAAAACGCGCGACTTCTTCGTCAGACAGACGGGTACGAATAGGCAGACTTTCAAAAGTCTTGGATTCTTCCATCAGACGCTTGAAACGTTTACGATCTTTGGTCTGTATGTCGATTAGCCGCCCGAGCTCATCTATGACCACATCGAGCGGCCTGTCGATTTTTGACGGCGTAATCTCCAGCGTGTAAGCAGAAAAATTACGCGCCAAAATCACACCATTACGATCCAAAATCAGGCCGCGATTAGGCACTGCAGGCACAACGGAAATTCGATTACTTTCTGCCCGCTCTGCATACTCCGTATGACGCACGGCCTGCAGCCATAAAAAGCGCAACATCAACAAACCGAAACAGACGAATACGACCAGACCGGCGATAGACAATCGCAGTCTGAACAACTGTATTTCGCGTTCTGTATCTTTAATTTCAGTCATGTTGAATCAGCGCTGAATCAGCCAGAATTCACTGGCGGGGAAAACCTGTGCGGCATCAGATAGGCCGTGTCTCATCATGATCAACTGAGCGTCGCTGAGGAGCAAGCAAAACCCAGCAGACTATCGGCCAAATCAGGGTAGCCACGATACTCTGCAAAAAATAGCTCCAGCCCGGCTCTTTGGAGCTGACGGCCAGTTGTATGAGTATCT
>CAIVDH010000158.1 GCA_903904635.1 uncultured Burkholderiales bacterium
GGTTGCAAAGTCGCGTTCAACTAGCGTGGGCAAAGTGAGTGATCGTGCCGCGGGCTATGGCATACCCGGTATTCATGTGCCGGAAAATGATGCCCTTGCTGTCTACGACGCCGTAGGCCCGGCGATTGAGCGCGCACGTAGTGGCGGTGGTCCTAGCCTGATCGAAATAAAAACAGACCGTTACTTCGGTCATTTTCAGGGAGATGCTGAGGTCTATCGCGCTAAAGACGAAGTGACGCAGTTACGTCTGCATGATCCATTAGCCAAGCTTTCGGCTTCACTTAAAGCTTCAAAGTTCATGAGCGATGCGCAAGAAGGTGAGATTACGGCGCGTGTCAAAAGCCGCGTGGCAGAGGCTTTCGCCTTCGCACGCAGTAGTGCTTATCCTGCGCCGCAGGATGCACTTAACGATGTCTTTGCCTGATCTTGCATCCATTGAAATAAAGGGTAAAAAAAATGAGCACAATGCGTACCTTAACGATGGCCCAGGCCATTTCCGAATCGATAGCCCAGGAAATGACACGCGATGCGAATGTCTTTGTCATGGGTGAAGACATTGCCGGATATGGCGGCATATTTGGTGCAACTGCCGGCCTGTTAGAAAAATTTGGACCGGACAGGGTGATGGATACGCCGATTTCCGAATCAGCATTTATTGGCGCTGCTACTGGCGCAGCTGCTGCAGGTTTGCGGCCGGTGGTTGAATTAATGTTCGTTGATTTTTTTGGTGTGTGTATGGACCAGATTTATAACCATATGGCCAAAAACACTTACATGTCCGGTGGTGCGTTGAAATTGCCTGTGGTGCTAACGACGGCTATTGGTGGGGGCTATGGTGATGCGGCTCAGCACTCGCAGTGTCTTTATGCGACTTTTGCCCATATGCCGGGTATTAAGGTTGTGGTGCCTTCCAATGCCTATGATGCGAAGGGACTCATGGCGCAAGCTGTGCGCGATGACAATCCCGTTATTTTTATGTATCACAAAGGCATTATGGGTCTGCCTTGGATGGCCTATCTTGAAGGCAGTACCAATGCCGTTCCTGAGGAAAGCTATGTCATTCCATTCGGCGTGGCCAAGGTTGTTCAAGAGGGAACGGATGTCACGATCGTCACGATTAGTCAGATGGTGCAAAAGGCGCGGCTTGCAGCCGTTTTATTGGCCGAGCGTGGTGTTAGCGCCGAAGTAATCGACCTGCGCACACTGGTGCCACTGGACCGCGCAGCGATACTGGCGTCGGTTAAAAAAACCGGACGTCTGCTGATTGCGGATGAAGATTATCTGGGCTTTGGTATGAGTGGTGAGATCTCAGCGATCGTGGCCGAAAACCTCGATACGCTCGTACTCAAAGCACCGGTGATGCGGCTGGCTGTTCCAAATATTCCGATTCCTTACAGTCGTCCACTGGAAGAGTTTGCCATACCGCAGATTAAGGGCATCGTCGAGGCTGTTGAAAAAATGATGCACACAAGCGTAGCGCCAGCAGTAGTTAAAGTTCAAGCACAAGTTGCATGATTGATTTATTACTCAGTGCTGATGTGTGGACAGAGATTGATGATGATGTCGAAGCATTGCTCGATAAATGGTTCGTGGCTGAAGGTGACATCGTGCAGGCTGGGCAAGTGTTGCTGACAGTTGTCGTCATCAAAGCCAGTATGGATATCGTAGCCCCTGCAGCCGGTCGCATGGACAAGATACTCGTTCCTGCAGGTGCCACCTTTGCACGCGGCGCCGTGTTAGGGCGCTTGCAGGAGGTATCGTCGATATAGCCGCACAGGAGCAGAGCTGGAATCGCCAGCAGTTATCAATGCCCGTAATTAGGCCCGACTTCCGAACCTGGATTTACCAGAGTCCGGTCGTTGTGCTTGGCTGCGCACAGCGCTCGTTGCTATTGGAGATTGAGAAGCGAGCCGCAGGCAAGCTCGCTATTTTGATTCGGGATACTGGGGGTGGTGCAGTTCTTACGGGGCCTTGGTTGGTTGGCGTCTCTGTTGTGCTGCCACATGGGCACGCCTTGCTGGGACGAAGCCTGGGTGATAGTTATGGTGGTTTAGCACAGTTGCATGTATCTGTACTCGCAACGTTTGGTGTGATTGCGCAGACGTTGGTTAGGCCAGAGTTAACCGCGCACCCAGAGCGCGATGCCCATGATCTGCGCTGGGCTTGTTTCGGGGGTCTTACACCGTGGGAGGTGATTAGTACCGATGGACGCAAACTTGTCGGCCTGGCGCAAAAACGCAATCGACACGGTGTGCTGCTGGTTGCAGGCACATTAATAGGCCGCGTTGCATGGGAGTTGTTATGCGACGTGACCGGGCACGCGGATCAACGTGAGGCGCTGACTCAGCGCACGATTTCAGCACAGGAAATCTGTGGTGCGCCGATAGACACAGCAGCTTTTTCGTATGAATTGACACAGCGTTTAGCCAGTTGGATTTTACCGAATGCGTAATTTTCTCTTTCGTAATAACTATTTACTTAATTTATTGTTCGGAATAACCGTATGAAAACAATTAATCAACTTAATGAATTAAAAATCCTTATTGAATCCCGTATTCCGCTGCTACAAGTTGAGAC
>CAIVDH010000159.1 GCA_903904635.1 uncultured Burkholderiales bacterium
CTGACCATCACCTTCTACTTCAAGATGCGTGCCTTCGAGTTTGGTTGCAATATAATTTTTGATCAGATCAGGCGTAGGAACCATAATTTTGTCTTTTTGTAAAAATATTTTCGCGTGTAAAAGATTAATGGCGCAGCTTGTAGCCACTCTTCAGTAAGCTCACTGCAATCGTTGCCACCACCAGAAAAAATAAACTCACTATCCCAAAACTGATAAACGGTGAGATATCGGAATGCCCGAAGAAGCCATAACGAAAACCGTCAATCATATAAAAGAATGGGTTGGCATGGGACACCGCTTGCCAAAAAGGCGGCAGCGAATGCACCGAATAAAAAACGCCAGCCAGGAAAGTCGCCGGCACAATTAAAAAATTCTGGAATGCGGCCAGCTGATCAAATTTTTCAGCCCATATGCCAGCCAACAAACCCATGGTACCGAGTATCGCAGCACCCAACAAAGCAAACAAGATTATCCATACAGGTGCAACGAAAGACAGCTTGGCAAACCAGACGGTAATGATGAATACGCCTGCACCTACTGTAAGACCGCGCACCATCGCTGCCAACACATACGCACCAAACAATTCCCAGTGCGATATTGGCGCTAACAAAACAAAAACTAGATTACCGGAAATTTTGGACTGAATCAGTGAGGAAGATGAATTGGCGAATGCATTTTGCAGCACACTCATCATTACTAGTCCTGGCACCAGAAAACCGGTGTAAGAGACGCCAGGAAAAACCTGCACGTGCTCTTCTAGTACATGGCCAAAAATCAGCAGATACAGCATGGCCGTCACCACTGGCGCTGTCAGCGTTTGCGTGGCCACTTTCCAGAAGCGCAGCACTTCTTTATAAAACAGTGTCTTAAAGCCTGTCATTTTCCACCACCCATAATCTGGATGAATACATCTTCAAGATCTGCCTGATTCAATTGCATGTCCTCTATCTTTACATTTGCTTCGCGCAATCTGGCAAGAATCGGTTCAACTTCGGAATAATCATTTACACGCAATGTGTATTGTTCACCAATGGCCAGCTCTCCAGGATGAGATAACAAATGATGCAAGCTCTCTGGTAATTTACCGCTGGCTAAACGCAATACCAATTGGGAGCCGGAGATACGTTTAATCAGCGCAGCTGTGGAATCGAGCGCAACAATCTGACCTGCCTTAAGCATGGCAATGCGATTGCATAGCGCCTGCGCTTCTTCCAGATAGTGCGTCGTTAAAATAACAGTGTGACCATCGCGGTTCAGGCGCGAAATAAATTTCCACAGCGTCTGACGCAATTCAACATCCACACCAGCAGTGGGCTCATCGAGCATGATCACAGGTGGTTTATGAACCAGCGCCTGCGCCACCAACACACGGCGCTTCATGCCGCCAGACAAAGAGCGCATGTTACTGTCGGCTTTATTTGTCAGATCAAGGTGATGCATTACCTCATCGATCCACGCATCATTATTTTGCAAACCAAAATAACCTGACTGCATGCGCAAAGTTTCACGCACTGTAAAAAACGGGTCAAACACCAGCTCTTGCGGCACCACGCCCAACAAACTGCGCGCCAACCGATATCCGGTAACAACATCATGCCCCTGAATACTCACTGTGCCTGAGTCCGCACGCGAGAGGCCGGCAATAATCGAAATCAGCGTCGTTTTACCAGCCCCGTTGGGGCCGAGCAAACCAAAAAACTCGCCTTCTTCAACGTTAAGCGATACCCCACCCAGAGCCTGCAGGGAACCAAAGCGTTTTTTTACGTTGCTGATCTGTATTGCAGCCATGAATGATGAGTGAGGTGAGTCGGCGCCTTCAAACAGCGCAAGCAAAGTCGTTGATTATAGGGGATTTCTTGGAAACAACTGGAGTGTAACTGTTGCGACAAGGGTCAATAAGCTTGACGATTTACCCAAATACGCTTTAACAACTGGCGTGCTCCAAACGCCCTATGCGCCAACAGATCAGGCAGCCAGCATTGTGTCTGCACCATACAAGTGGGCCAGACTTTTTAAAGCTGGTGGCATGTTGATAAATTCAAGCCTGAGGCCTTTTGCCTGTGCTGCCCGCTGCCAGGCAAGCATGGCGGCCACGGCAGCAGAATCCATAGCTATGAGCCCGCTGAAATCAATTTTGGTTTCGCCCGAGGCAATCGCAGCCAGCCCTCGTGCAAGTACGGGCGCAGTATCTGACATAGTCAGCGAAGTGGCAGAAAACGGCATAACCCTGACCTCAGCTTTTGGCGGGCTTAGGCGGTGCAGCGGACAGCCGTTTGTTACGCTCGACTAAGACTTTGATCAGACCATCGATGCCACCCTTGCCGATTTCGGTAGAAAAGCTTCCCTTGTATGTTTCAACCAGCCAGGCACCCAGAATATTGACGTCGTAGATTTTCCAGCCAGTTGCAGTTTTTTCCAACCGATAGTTCAGTTGTATAGGCTCACCACGCGTTTGCAGCACCATTGTGCGCACTTCAACTTCATCATCATCCGGGCTGGCGCGCAGCGGCTTGTATTCAATTTTCTGATTGCGTACTTGCGAGATAGCACCCGAGTAAGTGTAGACAAGCAAGGTACGGAATTCTTTGGTGAGCATGGACTGCTGCTCTGGCGTGGCCTCACGCCAAAACCGCCCTGCTGCCATGGCGGTCATACGCTGAAAATTCACATAAGGGATGACGTTAGTTTGCACCACTTCCATGATGCGCTCCTGATCACCCGCCTGTATGCGCTTGTCAGTCTTGGCCAGATCCAGAATTTCCTGGCTAATACGCTTGATCAGCACATCCGGCGCCTCAGCCTGAGCATTGGGTGCGGCAAATGCAGCGCTAGCCGCGATTGCCAGGAATAAACCGAAAAATCGTTTAATTATGTTCATGAAATCTCGCCAATATTTGCAAAGTCATCAGTAAAAATACTGAAAGTTAAAATCTGATATCGCGATAATAACCAATACTTTATCTGGGCAATAGAGCAAAGGCACAATTGGTTTACTGGCGAAAAGAGCACGCACTGCCAAGGCGCACTCCTCTACCTAGCGTCGAAATACTTACTTGTTATCGCTAATGCGACCAGCACGGCGCTGTAGGTACGCATCCCGCATGAACTCATATGGATCAAGTGCCGCACCTTCCATGAGCGAGGAAGCACCTAGTAGCGCTGCGCGGTCATCAACTAAACGTATCGCTCGGGCTGAATTGCGAAAGCGTATATTTTCAGCATAACCCAGTGGATCGGCATACAGGTCAACTGGCTTGGCAATACTGTCACGCAAGGTACTGGAGCCGAAAATAGGCAACACAACATAAGGCCCGGATTTCACACCCCATACAGCGAGAGTCTGACCAAAATCTTCTTCATGTTTGGGCAACCCGGCCGGCGTACTGATATCTAATAAACCAGCCAAACCTATGGTCGAATTAAATATCACACGAACCACATCGCTGGTACCTTCACGCGGCTTACCTTGAAGGAAATTATTAGCGGCGGTCCATACATCGCCGATGTTGCCAAAGAAATTACCAATGATCGTCTGAAAAAATGTAGGCAAATAATCTGAGTAAGCCGAGGCAACTGGTTTGACTATTTTTTTATCCAGTTCATGATTGAACGTGAACATGTTACGGTTATAGCGCTCAAATGGATCGCGTGGATCTGATCCGGCATTACTAGGCATGTTGCTGGCGCAGCCAGTGAGGACGGCCAGCAACAACAGCAGACCACACAATCTCATGGGATTTTTTATCATGTTCATTTTTTTTCCTCGCCACTCGTTTCGGCTGCTTTACTAAACAAAAACTGGCTAATCAGGCTTTCAAGAACAATGGCTGATTGGGTACTCTTGATACGATCACCGGAAACAAAGTTTTTGACATCACCGCCAGGCTCCAAACCAACATATTGCTCACCTAGGAGACCGGAAGTCAGTATCTTGGCCGAGCTATCTTTCGGAAATTCATATCCCGATTGCATGCGCATGACCACCCTCGCCTGAAATTTTTTATCATCAAAACTGATGCTCTCGATTCTGCCAACCACGACACCAGCGCTCTTAATCGGCGCCCTTGGCTTTAATCCACCAATGTTGTCAAAATTTGCAACCAGCGTATAGGTAGGCCCAAAGTTCAATGAACTCATGTTACCAGCCTTGAGCGCAAGAAACATTAACGCCAATGCACCGAGCACCACAAACAGGCCAACCCAGACATCCAGAGATTTACGTTGCATGCTTAAACCCTCTTTTAAAACAATATGGCAGCGCAGACGCCAGCCTTAAGAAAACATCAATGCCGTCAGCAGGAAATCCAGCCACAGCACCATCAATGAACCCATTACTACCGTACGCGTGGTCGCGCGTGCCACGCCCTCAGGCGTGGGCGCGGCACAATAGCCTTGATAAAGCGCGATGAAGGTCACCGCAACACCAAATACAAAACTCTTAAGCACACCATTGGCAACATCTTTCCAGACATCGACGCCATCTTGCATCTGCGACCAGAATGCGCCTTCGTCCACACCGATGAGCTGTACCCCCACCACATAACCGCCCATCACGCCGACTGCACTGAAAATTGCAGCCAGTACTGGCATGGCGATCACACCGGCCCAGAAGCGCGGAGCCAGCACCCTGCTAATTGGATCAACTGCCATCATTTCCATGGCAGCGAGCTGCTCACCAGCCTTCATCAGACCAATCTCTGCCGTCAGCGAAGTACCTGCACGACCAGCAAATAACAAGGCCGTGACTACAGGTCCAAGTTCGCGTGTCAGTGACAATGCAACCAGCAGACCCAATGCCTGCTCAGAACCGTATTTATTGAGGGTGTAATAGCCCTGTAAACCGAGCACAAAACCTACGAACAATCCTGAAACCGCAATGATCACCAGCGAATAATTACCGATGAAATGCACTTGGTCTGTCACCAAACGCAAGCGTCGCAGCAAGCTGCCAGAGCCTGCCAGCAAATCAATGAAGATGCGCGTGGCACTACCTATATCGCGCAGCGTAACGCGGGTTGACTGTCCGATTTTCTCGAGCAAAGTGGTAATCATGCTCGCTCCGACAAGCCGAGCTGCTCTGCCAGCGAGCTGCCTGGATAATGAAACGGCACCGGACCGTCAGGATCGGCATGCACAAACTGTTTTACGTAAGGATCATCGGACGCCATCATTTCTTCCGGCGTTCCGTGGGCAACGATGCGGCCCTGAGAAAGGAAATAAACGCTGTCAGCAATCAGGAACGACTCCCGCACATCATGCGACACCAGTATGGAAGTCGAACCCAGCGCATCATTAAGTTTGCGTATCAGGTTGGCAGTCACGCCCATGGAAATCGGATCAAGTCCTGCAAACGGCTCGTCATACATAATCAGTTCAGGATCAAGCGCAACCGCGCGTGCCAACGCAACACGACGCGCCATGCCGCCAGAAACTTCGGCAGGCTTAAGATGGGCAGCATTGGAGAGCCCCACTGCATGCAACTTCAACAGCACCAAATCTCGAATCATGGATTCAGGCAGCTGGGTATGCTCGCGCAGTGGAAATGCCACATTATCAAAGACGGAGAGATCGGTAAATAATGCGCCGTGCTGAAATAGCATGCCCATTTTGCGTCGCATCTGATAGAGCTCTCGCAACGCCAGTGATGGAATTTCATTGCCATTGACCTTGACGCTACCTTGTTGTGGCCGTATCTGTCCGCCTATCAGCCTCAATACTGTCGTCTTGCCCGAACCCGAGCCGCCCATAACGGCCACCACTTTACCGCGCGGGAATTCCATGCTTAAACCGGACAGGATAGGCCTGTCGTTGTAAGCAAATTGCACATCGCGGATTTCGACGAGATTAGACACTAAGTTATGTGATTAAAGAATAGAAGTCAGATTGTAGTGCAAGCGGGCGATTTTTCCGATGGAAAAACCCGACTAAGATGCAAGATAGGATGCCGATAATGAAAACAGCCCGCAACAGCGGGCCGTTT
Organism: uncultured Burkholderiales bacterium; assembly: GCA_903904635.1. Lineage (GTDB taxonomy): Bacteria > Pseudomonadota > Gammaproteobacteria > Burkholderiales > Burkholderiaceae_D > Pernthalerella. The sequence goes on from CAIVDH010000159.1 coordinate 5,981, forward strand.
TCCATTACCCAGACAAACCCAAGAATCTGTCTGCATCACGCCAGGCAAATTTAAGTTGGCATTGTGGTGAGCTACTCTGAGCTTTCGTGAGTTTAACGCGGCAGTACCGATACCCCCATCAAAAATTCATCGACTGCGCGCGCGCATTGCCTACCTTCACGTATCGCCCACACCACCAACGACTGACCACGACGCACATCACCTGCCGCAAAAACCTGCGCCTGGGATGTGTGATAACAACCCTCACCATCGGTGGTTGCTTTTGCATTGCCGCGCGCGTCTTTGTCTATACCAAATGCGTCTAATATCGTAGCCACTGGTGAGACAAAACCCATGGCCAGCAATACCAAATCGGCTTGCATTTCAAATTCGGAATTTGGCACTTCGACCATCTTGCCGTCTTTCCACTCCACACGAGCAGCAATCAGTTTTTCCACTTTGCCGTTTTTACCTTCAAAACGTTTGGTTGCTACTGCCCAGTCACGCTCACAACCTTCTTCATGCGAAGACGAGGTGCGCATTTTGGTTGGCCAATAAGGCCATACCAGCGGCTTGTTTTCAACTTCCGGTGGCTGTGGCATTAATTCAAATTGCGCAACCGATGCTGCACCATGACGATTAGAGGTACCCACACAATCTGAACCAGTATCGCCGC
>CAIVDH010000160.1 GCA_903904635.1 uncultured Burkholderiales bacterium
GTGATGATGCGATCGAGGCCCTGGTGAATAAAAAAGTCGATGCAATATTTGTGATGAGTGAATTAATTCGCGGTAAAAAAATTCGTGAATTAATGCAGGCTCCTGGTATAAAACTTATGAGCTTTAGGCACGCGGATGGTTATTTGCGTCGTATGCGATTCTTGTCCAGACTGGTTGCCCCCGAAGGCAGTTTTGATCTGGGATTAAATCTGCCGCCTGCAGATGTTCAATTGATAGGAACACCAGTAGAGCTGGTTGCGCGTGAAGGATTGCATCCGGCGATTTCAGATTTATTAATAGCAGCGGCACGCGAGATACATGGCAAAGCGGGCATGTTTCGTAATGCAAATGAATTTCCTGTTGCTGTTGAACGAGAATTTCGTCTCAGCGATGACGCAAAACGCTACTATGCTTCCGGTTCACCATTTCTCTACAAGCGTCTGCCATTTTGGCTGGCCAGTCTGGTTGATCGACTATTGCTGATATTCGTTCCATTAGCCATAGTGTTGATACCGGCTTCTCGCCTGCTCGCACCTTTATATCGATGGCGCGTGCGCTCTAAAATTTATCGCTGGTATGGCGCATTGATGCTGATAGAGCGTGAAATGTCTCGTGCAAATTCTGCTGATCAATTAAGTAAAATTAAATCGCAGCTGGAGCAAATTGAATCCGCTGTAAATGACATGCACACGCCGCTGGCATTTGCTGATCAACTCTATGTGTTGCGTGAACATATAGGCTTCGTCAGGCGGCGTTTCGCAATGATTAATATTCAGGTACCTGAATCCACACAACCGCAAGAACAGGCAGCTTGATGACCACAGATTTAGAAGTAGCGACCGATTCACCGTACCCCATGTTGAGCTGGACAGAAAACGAAGAAATTTTTTCATTACGTTGGCGCTCTGAAAATGGCGTTGCACCACCCAAGCGTGTAGTCGTAGCCGACGATACCCTGACCGCTGACACCGCATACAGGTTAGCCAGCGAAGGTACGGGGATTTTATGGCGCGGTGATTTTCAAAATGCGCGTCAGTTGCTGCAAGCACTGGCACGCCGTAAAGACCGACCTTCCAAAAAATCTGCCAGAACAAAGAATCAACCAGCGCCAGACATGCCGCAGGCATTTCATCTACACCGGCAAGCGCAGTCGCAGCGCGCGCGCACACTCGGTATGCTGCTCATCGCATTTGATGCCGATCACAGTGTGCCGCTGCGTCGCGCGCCTGATGTCAGGCTGGCGTGCAATGAAGCCTATGGCAAATCAACCGAGCCTTATGTGGCTTCACTACGTGAGCTGCAAGGCATCATCGGTGCGCATGAATGGCGCAAGACGGGCATCGTAATTCCTGCACTGGATGGTCAGCGCATACACGCGCACTACGGCGTATTCGCGCCTTTGCGACATGACTACCTGCCGCTGGTAGCAGAAGCACCGCTACCGGTATCGCTGAATAAAAATTCACTCGCTTTTGATATAGGGACAGGCACGGGTGTATTGGCAGCCATACTGGCAGCACGGGGCATTACGCATGTCGTGGCAACCGATCAAGACAAACGTGCGCTATCTTGCGCGCGTGAAAATATGCAGCGTCTCGATCTTGGCGATAAAGTAAAAATTGTCGAGGCCGATCTGTTTCCGGAAGGGCAGGCTGCGTTAGTCGTTTGTAATCCGCCATGGGTACCGGCTCGTCCGAGTTCAGCGCTTGAATATGCGGTGTTCGATCCTGAGAGTCGTATGTTGCGCGGATTTTTATCAGGGTTGGCTGCACATCTAGTAACGGGTGGCGAAGGCTGGCTGATCTTGTCAGACTTTGCAGAGCAGTTGAAATTGCGCACTAGGGAAGAGCTGTTAGCCATGATAGAAGCGGGTGGCTTGAAAGTGACAGGTCGCATAGATGCCAAGCCTAGCCATGACAAAGTAGCTGATGAGAATGATGCGCTGCATGCTGCACGCAGAGCGGAAGTCACATCACTATGGCGTCTTGCTAAACTTTAATATTGCCGATACGAAGTTGCGGTAACGGCTTAATTTATTTCTTTCGTTCAGTCTTGTCGGAAAATTAAAAAATACTTGGCTGATTCAGAACTCTTACTGAATCAGCGTTACCCATGTGCCGGAATCCGGTTTGGGTAGTCATGTTTATCAAATCCCTGCGGTTTTCAAATTCTCTATACTTTTTTCGGTTACGGTTTTATTTGCCTGGCATTATCCAGAGCAAGTAGATCAACACTGACGGCAAAGTATTAAAAAAACTAATCAGGAGCAACCCTATGCTTTCAACTGGAAACAGCACGCTATCAAGTCCCGTTATAAATTTTAGATCAAGTTCGTCACCCTCCATCACGCCGCAAGCCCCTGAAAATGTTGTTGAGTTACATAACCAGCTCGGTATGCCGTGCATGCGCTCCAGAGCGCAGCGTCGCGCAGCAGACAAACAGGCCATGAAAATGACGCGAGTAGGTGGACCCAATCTGCATCGTCCGCAAATGAATAGAGCGGAATTAGTTAAACGCATTCAGCGTCAGCGCGATACAAATTCAGCTTTATCCGTACGCAATACAAGTCCTGCGACTGCATCAGCTTTATGCGAAGAATTTGCACAGGCTTATAACTATGATGCGCTGACCGCTACAGCGTCTGGTTTATTTAATCAGATCACAGCAGGCGTGCGATCACTATCCGAATATTTACCTGATTTACATATTGGTCCGCCGATGGCAGAGGCTGTATCAGTGCGCGCGGGTATTAAGAAAAGTAAACAAGTGGATGTAGGTTCATTTGTCACGTCATTTGAAAAAGATTTTGATATACGCATGAGTTCTGGTTTAACAAGCAGCGCTAACCTCAAGGGCATTACCGTCATTATTGGTGAGCATCATCTTGACGCCGTTATCCAGAATCATATTATTAACGTGATTAAACGGCTGCAAACAAAAAATGGTGATTCTCTTTTGATGGAAGGCGACGATCTGGTATGCCAATATCGTACGAAACTTTATAAAATTTCATCTGAAAATTGCATTGCTATTGATAAAAATTTTCCTGCGTATACATCATTTATAAATCTTCAAAATATTTATAAAGATGAGCTGTGGCTTGCAGTTA
>CAIVDH010000161.1 GCA_903904635.1 uncultured Burkholderiales bacterium
AGCATAGACAGCAGCGAGACACACAACATATGCTGCGTGGTACACCTGAGAACCAGACTTCAGTTATTTCGGCGTGCTTTCATCAGCCAGTATGTAGCCATGATCGGCAACCGGCTTTAAGCGCGCTGCGATAGCTTCAGCAGATTGCGAATTTGAACCGGCACCTATTTTAGGCGCGCCGTTTACATATTGAACTAACAGTACGATGATCACGATAGGAATCACAAATGCAGCAATCACGACAGCGATTAATTGATTTGGTGTTTTGATCGGAGACTCGTGCTCGTTATGGTCGTCGCTCATGATTTCCTCGAATGCGGTTTTGGACAAAATTAAGTGCAAGTTCAGTCAAACCCTTGCAAAGCTTGCGATTATAGTCGAAAGACGGCAATTTGAGACGGACACGCCCCACTTTGCATGGACTGACTGTTCGAAAAAAGGTATCCTTCCCGCTCTCTTCTTTACCCCTCCAGCGCGGCTGTAGCTCAGTGGATAGAGTATTGGCCTCCGAAGCCAAGGGTCGCTGGTTCGATTCCAGCCAGCCGCGCCAACATCTTTGCGACCGTTAATTAGCCTATTACGGCAAAATTATCAAATACTTAACGACCATTGCTGGTCGCTCACAAAATCTCCCACAGTTTGATCTTCTTGTCTGAGCCCTGTCCTGAGCGCTGTCTGACTCGATTCTTCCCTAATCCTTTTTCCCAAATTGAAACTTTCTTGACATGCGAAATAAAGCTGGCTATATTTCAAATCATTATGTAGTTGAGTAAATTTCCAATTTAAAATTAGGTATTGCAATAAAAAGCCGCTATTAAGGGTCAAAAGATGAAAAAAAGTGGGTTAAATCAGAAATTGACCATGGCCGGAATACTCGTGGCGCTATTGTCCCAGCAGGTGCATGCCGGTGAAGATATGAAGGTTTTACTGGAGCTCCTGCTAGAAAAGGGCGTCATAACCCGGGAGGAATATGACAATAAACTTAAAAAAGTCGCAGAACTTGAGGAAATCAAGGAGTTCAATCAGGCACAAGACATACGCAAAAGCAGCGAAAATCTGGCAAAACGCGCTGAACAAGAGCGAAAATTCAAAACGCAGATTTATGGGCAAGCATCAGCAGGCTATTACTCGGCAAGCAATATGACTTCGAGTAATTTGGATGCCTCAGGTATGAGCGACCAGCCCAAGGGAAATAACAGAATCGGTCTTAAAATCTCGCAGGAACTCGACGCCGACGTCACCGCAATGATGACTGTGGAGTCAAATTTCTCAACGCGTACAGGTGCAGTAGGCAGAGACTCGGCTGGATATGGTCAGGCCAATAGTGGAGGTACCTCAAATGTGGGCGCAAGCTTATTTGATCGTGAAGCTAATTTTCGCCTGAGCTCAAAACAATATGGCACCGTGATTATTGGGCGTGGGCCAAATTTACAAAATGATCTGAGTGGAGCATTTGACTCGCGTCAAAATTGGAATTTTGGCGGATTAAAATCCATAGGTCGCTATGCAGGATTCCATAGCGCATCAGGGATAAATCGCGCAGACAAATTAATACGTTACATCTCACCGGTATTAAATGGCTTCAATGCTGATGTTGGTGTGTCATTTGGTGGCGTAGCTGACAACGATGAAAAAGGGACAAATTATTATTTGGGTGGTCGCTACAAAAACGGTAATTTCGAAATGGGATATAACCACGCAGAAGTACGATTAGGCAGCGCCAGCGCGCCCACATCACAAACTAATGTGAATAACCGCGTTGATTTTATTGCGGCCAAATACAGCATAAACCAATTAACAGTAAACACTGGCTACGTTATCACGCGAAACCCGACTACAACGCAAAATTTCGATATCACTAAAACTGCAGGAGCGGTGGATGCAAACACAGTATTTGCCGGAGCAGTTTATAGGTTCACATCAGCCTTGAGTTGGAATGGCGCTTACTACCATGTACAAGATAGATCGCCACAATCTGCCAGCAATAAAAATAATGATGTCAGAATGTTTGCTACAGGCCTTACCTGGTCGCCCTATAAAGAATGGGATTTTTTTGTAGATTACGTGCGCGCGATAAGAGAGGGTGATGCAACAGGCGCGTTTACAATTTACGATAAATGGAAGCCTGATACTGGCAGTAGTTCAACAACTGGGTTCTCGGAAAGTCAGAAAAATCAATCGGGAATTTCACTAGGCGCACAATATAAATTCTGAGAAAAAATGAAAAATAAAATAATCTATGCTTACATCTTAGCCGCCGTATTAATGACAGCAACCGCATGGGGGCATGCTGGAGAAGTGAGCGTCGCCGTAGCCGCAAATTTTGCGGGTACGATGAAAGATATTGCAGCAGACTTTACAAAAAAAACGGGGCATAAAGTTAGTTGGACACCAGGCGCCACGGGACGCTTTTATGCGCAGATCACGAACGGAGCGCCGTTCGACATATTGTTATCTGCAGATGATGAAACGCCTGCAAAGCTGGAACAGGAAGGAAAAACAGTAATAGGCAGTCGATTTACCTATGCGGTAGGGAGGCTCGTGCTGTGGTCGCCTAAGCAAAATTTTGTAGATGAAGTCGGTAATGTACTTAAGGGCGATAATTTCAATTACCTCGCAATCGCGAATGCGAAAGTCGCGCCCTATGGCCGAGCGGCTGTACAAACCATGCAAAAATTAGGTGTACTTAATAAGCTTGAGCCAAAAATTGTACAAGGAGAAAACATCGCTCAGACACACCAGTTTGTCGCAACCGGAAATGCGCAATTAGGGTTTGTTGCGCTGTCTCAGGTACAGGAAAACGGCAAAATAAAATCCGGATCAGCGTGGATAGTCCCAGAAAACTTGCATGACCAGCTAAGGCAAGATGCGGTGCTATTAAATAGCGGTAAAAATAATCCAGTTGCAGAAGAATTTTTAAAATATCTGAAAACTGATACGGTAAAAAAAATTATTGCTGGCTATGGCTACAGCAATTAATAATAGCAATTAATTTGCAGTGATAAGCGAGCGTAATGTAAACGGTTCAAGCAGGTTAGATTCATTCACATCAATCAAAGAACCGTTTACATGAAGTGCGCCGTGCACCACAAGGCGAGTGACGTTAGTCAGCACTTTGCCATCTGCATTTTTAAGTGGATGATCTACCGTAAAATTATGTGTGTCTCCCTGAATTAATAAAACAGGTTTATTCCATGCACGTGCTTCAATTTCAAATGCAGACAGCCACTTTGTAAATCCAGAATCAGTTTTACTCGTATTGCCGTAAAAAGTATCCGCCTGCATAGCAAGTACGACAGCTATATCACCTCTATCTTTGGCCTTAGCAAAAGTCTCACGCATCCAGGCAATGTTGGCTTCATTGCGTGCTGCGAATTCAATAGAAGAAGCAAGTTCTGGTTGAAAATTATTATTGGACCCAACCAAATGCAAAGTAGCAAAGCTAACACGGCCAAAAACCCATCGGCGATTTTCTACAAAGCGTGAAAAATTAGGTTGTGCAGACTGAGTCAGCATCGCAATCGGACGCTTGCCTAAACTCTGTGGTTGGGAAAAAAAGAGACTACGTATTTTTTCCAATCGTTCTAGCGGATCATAACTACCATTAGAAAAACGATGACAATCAGTCCATTCATTATCGCCAGGGGTATAAATCAGCGGCTGATCGAAACGATCGAATTGCGCTTTAACATCTAGAAAAATTTTATCAGTGCAAAGTGAGCCGCCAGATTTAATATCACCGACATGTATCGTGAAGGCAATCGGTTTTTGATTTAACTTGTCAACCAGCTGAGCAAGATCATCTACCGGCCCGTAGGGCACATCACCAATAGCAGCAAATGTAAATGTTTGTGCCCATGCAGACGATAGACAGAAACAAGTAGCGAAAAACAAAGAAACACAGCGGTTGAACAAAGCGCGCATAAAAACCCTAATGAAATTTTGGGAGTGATTAGCCCAAATTGTAGCGGTCTTTACATGCGCCGTATTTATATCGAACGAAATGGATTAATCGATGGCCGCTTGCTGCGCATTAAACTCGCCAAATTGCTCAAATAATTTTTACACATAAAATAATCACCTGG
>CAIVDH010000162.1 GCA_903904635.1 uncultured Burkholderiales bacterium
CCAACCTGGAAGACCTGAGCAGAGCAAGTTAGTGCAACAGCATGTTCTAGCCCGCCAAATTTTTAAAGCCTCTTGCGTAAGCAAGGGGCTTTATTTTTGGAGAAAAGCGATGTCCCTGCGGACTTCGCGTGATGGATCAGTGAGCTGTCGCCTCATCCAGCAACAGGCAGCGCGGAATTGCGTCGAGCCGCTTGCCCAGCTCCCGGCGAGCCACATGCGTGTCGTGATGCGACTGTACTGCCGGCCATCAGCCGTCACTCAACCCAAAATACCTACAAAGCAGCAGGTCAGTTTTAGCTGTCATCCCACCCAATGCCTCTGCCAATGCGCCACGAATACCTCCGCTCAAAAACGCTTGCTCACCTCAGCGGTTTTGGTCGGATTCCAGGCCAGCGGCGAGCGGCTCCAGAGCAATCTGCTTTACGAGGCATTACGGCGTAAACTTTGCATCCGCCCATTCTTTCTGCCTCGCATTCCCTTCATGAGACCGATCTACTTGCAGCGATACTGTGTTTTGCTGGTAGCCTTGCTCCTGTCTGCTTGTGGATTCGTGCGCACCGGCTATGACCAGCTGGACACGATTACTTACTGGTGGATGAACCGGTATCTGGATTTTAATGATGTGCAGGCGCGCCAGGTCAAAGCGGACATTAAGACTTTCCATGCCTGGCACCGCAGCACACAGCTCCCAGCGTATGCCGACATTCTCGCCGAGCTACAGCAGATGGCAAAAACGGAGGTCAGTCCCGCGGCTGCCTGCGACATCATTGCCAAAGCCCGCGATCGTGTTGACATGTTGCTGTTACAGACGGCACCGCAAGTATCTGCACTGGCCTTGTCACTGGAGCCGGCAAATATGAAGCGCCTGCGAAAAAAAATGCTTGAAGAAGATAATGAATGGCGCGAAAAATGGCTGGACATATCACCCGAAAAGCTAGCCGAAGACCGCTCGGACCAATGGCGCGATCGCAGTGAATTTTTTTATGGCCGGCTGAATGCCGCGCAGAAGCAAGCAATTGCGGAGGCGATTGCGCGCTCGTCAATGGACCCAAAAATCAGCTGGATGCTGCGTCAGAAACGTCAGGAAGATATTCTCGCCACGCTGGAAAAAATACGGACTTCAAGACCGTCGCCCCCCATCGCTGAGGCCGAAATTCGCGCGCTGATCGAGCGCAGCTTTGATCCCGAGGATTCGGTCGGTGCCGCAATGCGTCGCAATCTGGTGAATGAAGCCTGCGTAAATGCGGCAGTGATACATCAGCTCGCCACCCCCGCGCAGCGTAAACGCGCACAGGAAAAGCTGTCAGGGCTGGAACAGGATTTCAGGAAGCTGGCGGCCCGCTGATAAATAACTTAAACACGTAGCTAAATTTATTAGGTAGTCGGTTTTGGTGCTGTCTAGTAAGTGACCTTGCCCCTGAATCACGAATCCCATAAAAGAGCAGATTAAGCAGAATGTTTTGCCTGTTCTGCCAACCAGTTTATTTCAATTCAGTCCAGCGCCGTAGCCTTGGCTTGCTCGAGTTTAGTGAAACGACTTCAGCCCCCAGTTACCGTTGAGGCTGGCGGATCAGTGCCCGGAAAGACTGCCCTTCAGGGCAGTAACGGCCGAAACCGATTTGCTCTTAATCTGTGAATTTTTCTGAGATTAATCTGAGCCAGTGATGATATTTAGGAAATTGATAGCACCTTCAGAGGCGCGATGATCTGAGTTGAGCTGGCAAAATGTATCTACGCTGGCAACTGCAGGTTGAAGCGATGGAAGCTTACTGTATTTATCTTCGGCAGATTTTTTTCTTGTCATATGCGCCATATTAAGAGGTGCAAGGAACGCTTGCAGCCATACTAATTTGGCTTCGTTTTGAAGTTTAGGCCAATCATTACATGCAGGGTCTCCAAATAAATTTTGACTGTGAGCAGAAATCATTACTGCCCAAAGTAGCGGAATCAAACCTAATTTTTTGGCTGAAAGAGTCATATTTTTTTGAAGGCCTGTGAACGCAAACTGGAAATCAGCTTGCCGTTCGTAACATTGGCTTATTTGGTATTTTTTGGTCAGATACTGATCAGGTATTAATCGTATTAATAGTATTAATCGAACTAATAAATTGCAGATAAATTAATCCCTGAAATTATTGAATTCCAGCGGTAAGTCAGTCACATCTTTCCTCAGCATAGCCATGACCGCCTGCAGATCATCACGCTTGGCGCCAGTCACGCGCAGTGCATCGCCCTGTATGCTGGCCTGTACTTTGATTTTGCTGTCTTTAATTAAGCGCTGGATTTTCTTCGCAGAGTCGGACTCAATGCCGTTTTTAATCTTGATGACCTGTTTAACCTTGTCGCCACCAATTTTTTCGATTTTCCCCAGATCCAGAAAACGAACATCCACGTTGCGTTTGCTCATCTTCGCAGTCAGCACATCACGCACCTGCGTGAGCTGGAAATCGCTATCAGCAAATGCGGTCAGCTCTAGTTCTTTCTGGTCCACGCGGGCATCACTGCCTTTAAAATCAAAGCGCGTCGAGATTTCTTTGTTACTCTGCTCGACGGCATTTTTTACTTCGACCTGGTTGGCTTCGGATACAACGTCAAATGATGGCATTTGCTAACTCCTACAAGACAGTGACAAGCACGCATTCTAGCGGAAAAAATGAGCCTGACATTCACATCGGTATAATCTACCGGTTATGACCGAGCCTGTTAACGCTTCTCTTACTGTTCAACATCACGTCTCGCTGCGCAGCCTTAACACCTTTGGTGTGGAGGCAAGGGCGAGTACGTATCTGTGCATTACATCGGTCGATCAGCTAACGGCTTTGCACAATGACGCTGTCCTATCCAAGATGCCACGCCTGATACTGGGAGGCGGAAGCAATCTGTTACTGACGCGCGATATCGATAATTTAGTGCTGCACATGGCCAATCTGGGCATGGCTATGGTCGGCGAAGATAGCGACCATGTGTTTGTGCAGGCACAGGCTGGTGAGAGCTGGCATGGCTTCGTTGAGTGGACACTCGCACAAGGTTACGGCGGCCTTGAAAATCTGTCGCTGATCCCGGGCACGGTGGGTGCCGCGCCTATACAAAATATCGGTGCCTATGGCAGTGAGCTGGCTGACTATGTCCATACTTTGCATGTGTTTGATTTTGTCAGCGGTGCAATTGTTGAGCTATCGCGCGAGGATTGTGCATTTGGATACCGCGATAGTGTTTTCAAAAAAGCTTTACGCGATCGTGCTGTGATAGTCGATGTGACATTTGCGTTGCCCAGATATTGGCAACCTAATTTGCGTTATGCAGAGCTGGCGAAAGAATTAATTGATGTGAATGATCCTAGCCCTTCAGAGGTCAGTGCGGCAGTGATCGCGATTCGGTCTCGCAAATTGCCAGACCCTGCCGTTATCGGTAATGCAGGTAGTTTTTTCAAAAATCCCGTTGTGTCAGACGCTAAGCGATCTGCATTGTTGCTTCAGTTTCCAGATTTGGTCAGCTATAAGCAGGAAGACGGCAATTACAAATTAGCTGCCGGCTGGCTGATTGATCAATGCGGCTGGAAGGGACGTGCGCTGGGTGCTGCGGGGGTACATGACAGACAGGCGCTAGTCTTAATCAATAAAGGTGGCGCCAGCGGACAAGAAATTTTGCAACTCGCAGAGCGCATCAAAGAAGATGTCGCTCTGCGGTTTGGCGTGGCTCTGGAAATCGAGCCAGTCGTTATATGACGTGTTGTGATCAGCCGAAATGGCAGACGTAGTCAACCACTACTGTCGCTTCAATTTCAAAGCTTGAATTGCCCGGCACGTTAAAGCTCTGGCCGCCTTCGTAGGATTTCCACTCGGTTTCACCCTTCACTCGTACGCGGCATGTGCCGGCGATGATTTCCATAATTTCTGGAACGCCCGTATTAAATACCAATGATGAAGGGAAAATTACGCCGACTGATTTTTTCGTACCGTCAGCAAACAGAACATTATGCGAGACGCATTTGCCGTCAAAGAAAATATTAGATTTTTTTACAACGGAGACATTATCGAATTGTGTAGTCATGATATTTGATCGAGATTAATAGAAAATTTTTGAACGCCGCAAAGGCAAGAATCTGCTAAGCCCCAGCCTGCGCCGGGGCCATAAATAAAAATCTACTTGCCGCGCTTGATGCGTGCGTTGGC
>CAIVDH010000163.1 GCA_903904635.1 uncultured Burkholderiales bacterium
AAAATCAAGAACAAAGCAAGCGTATTTCTTCCGGCACTGGCAACGCACGAATACCACCGCCCTCTTTGTCAGCCGCAAAAATTCTCACTTCTTTGCAATTCATGATTTCATCATCACCACGCATGATGCGATAACTTTGCACAAAACTTTTATTGCGCCATTCCGTAATGCTGGTATGAATCGCTAGTATGTCACCATAGCTTGCAGTTTTCAGGAAGCTGGCCTGCGTATCAACTAATGGCGTACCTATCATGCCCATGGTCTTGGCAGTCTCATGCCAGGGCGGCACACCACACGCAACAAAAAAATTACGCGAGGCGGCGTCTATCCACCGAAAGAAATTTGGAAACCAGACTATGCGCGCCGGATCACAATCGCCGAATTCCACCTTCACCTGATACACCACTGTTTTATTCATAAGCCTGTTTGAAAGTTTTAATTTTTTGGTCGTGGTATCCAGCGTATAGGTTGCTCTTTAACTGGCCGCGCTGGCGCGCCTAGCTTAATAAGCGTCTGATCCAGCGCACTGCCCGCTTCATCTTGTAGTGCCGCATCCCTCGCCAGCCTGATTGCTGCTGCACGAGCAGTCGCTATGCCAAATGCGGGATGCGCCAGATGATGCATCACATGTAGCAGATTTTCCTTACCGCGCAAATTAGTCGTGCCATAACCTTTAATCAAACGGCCGCATAGCGCCAGCTCATAACCCAGCTGCCAGTCTTCCTGCAAACCTGCAATAACAGCATCGACCCATTGCGTAATCAATGCTTGTTCTTCTCTATATCGGCTACCGTATTTGCGCACATGTTTCAGCGCCGCCAAACTACGCAAAGCCAGCATACCCATTACCGTATGTGATCCCAGCTTCAAAGGTAGGGCAAAAGGCTCTGCGCCACGCTGCACGCGCTTGCGATCCCACGCCAGCAAATATTTTGCAATCGATAATGGCAAGAGCGCAGCAAACTCCGGCATACCCGGCTTGAAATGATCAAACACTTTGAGTAAATCGGTAGCTTGTGCTTTTGATTCTTGCCGCACTCGGCTAGAGCGCGAGGCGCGGCTTTTTAATTCAGCAACGCGGATGATGTCATCAAAGGCCATCCACAACCCCATCCAGCGTGCCATCTCATTGGTGGCTGCATAAGCATGAGAAGCTGCTGAGTCAGCTTGCTGTTCTGCTTTTAAGACATGCGCCATGCGCGACAAATAGACTTCACCATACGCAGCATTTTGGTATTCACTCACACGTGCATGCGCCAGTTTCAGCATGGTATGAATTTCTATCGGGTAGTGATCAAATTTTGATGGCGCTGCGCTTGCCGTGGCAATATCCCTGACCAGTTGCTGAACTTGATTAAGCGGCACGCTCGCTTGTTGCATGAACTGCCATGCTGCTTCAAATCCGGCCACACTGGCTGCAACGCCGCGCCCGCCTTGCTTGACTACCTTGAGATAGGCATCTTTAGGAAACGGAAACAAACCACAACCGGCAATCGCACCCAACATCACGGCGCTAACGATGGTGCCGTGTTGATGCGCAATCGCCTGCATATCAAACACATGATGCGCGCGGCAGGCAGACTGCACAATTTGTAGTAACGCAGCCGTATCCAATCGACCATCACCGATAGCCGACCGTTCAGTTGTAGTCAGTGTGCGTGCGTTGGAGCTGATGATGAGCGTGCGCTCAGGAGAAGGCAGTCCATTGCTCGCGCAGCGTGCGGTCTCCAGCAATTCAGAAGAAATCACCGCATCCAATGCGCCCGGTATCGGATTAAGACTAAAGACTGGCTTGCGAACACCAAGTTCCGCTAAAGGCAATGGATAGACTTCTATGAAATAAGTGGTGGCCCCTGTGCGCTGCGCCACACCCGGTATGGATGTACTTTGCGCCGCATAGCCTGCCGTGTGCGCCACCTCAACCAGCCACTGCGTGAGCACGCCGCCGCCCTCACCGCCTAGCGCGCAGATCAACAGTGAAATAGGCTGGGTATGAGAATTTATTTGCTGCATCGTGTTCCCATCAAGCCGGTTGTAAAAGCCGCAGCATGGTAGACCGCATGCTCGCAACCAATTGTTCATACCAGCGCGGATTTTGTATGACTTCTACCCGATAAAAGCTTGGGCACAACGTAGCGGCATGGGCGTTTTCACCGCACAAACCGCAGCCTACACAGCCATCAATCACGGTCGCTACCGGATCAACTTTTAATGGATCGGGATTATCTTTGAGTGTGAGTGTCGGGCAGCCTGATAATCGTATGCAGGCATGGTCACCATTACACACATCTTCATCCACACCATATTTCACGCGCACCACTCGCTGGCCGCGCGCCAGCAAACTTGCCAGCCAGGGGCGAATACGCCGCTGTCGTTCCAACTGGCACTCGCCTTCGGCGATGATCACTTTCAAACCTGAAAATTCTGTCGTAAGAGCTTCTTTCAATACCTGGCGCATATCGGCTACACGATATGCATGCACAGTTTTGATCCACTTAACACCGATACCTTCCAGCGTATTTTCTATGGTGCGGTTAGTGGCAGTCAGACTCATCAATTTATCCGTGACAGCAGATTTTATTTGCGCATCGGGTGTGGAAATAATCTCTTGCGTGCCAGTCGCTGAGGTATAGCCATTTTTAAATATCAACAGCACTGCATCATCGCCATTGAATAATGCAGATTGCACACCTGTAAGTAAACCGTTATGCCAGAAGCCGCCATCACCCATAATGGACAGCACGCGCCGCTGCATCATAGGAGAAACGCCGGCGCGACTGGCCAGACTCATGCCATAGCCGAGTATGGAATGGCCAAAAGAAAAAGGCGCAAATGTCGCAAATGAATGGCAGCCGATATCAGCGGCAATATGCAAAGGCCCCAGTTCTTGCTGCGTCATTTTTAAAGCAGCAAATACAGGACGCTCAGGGCAGCCTACACAAAAACCCGGTGGGCGTGCAGGCAATGCCGCATCAAGTTTGATCGCACTATGATTGCGACGTGCCACCGCCGCATTCAGCATCGTCTGCACAGGCGCAACATCTACCGCAGATAAATGCCGCGCAAAAAATTTTACTAACGCACCCATCACCACTTCCGCATTCACTTCACCCACCGCAGGCAGCATATCCTTGCCATGCAGCGCAGTTTGCAAATCACGCCGGCGCAATGCGGTGGCGATTTCATGTTCTATATATTCAGGTGCGCCCTCTTCTATGATCAGTACTGCTTTTTTAGATTCAGCAAATGCGGCAATCTGATCCGGCACCAAAGGAAAACATACGTTCAACACAAGCAGCGGAATATCCGTATTGCCATATGCATCAGCAGCACCGAACTGCTGCAGCGATCGAATGAGCGCGTTATATAAACCACCTTGCACGATGATGCCTACATCGGCATATTGTCCTGGATGGAGTTCATTGAGATTATTTTCGAGGATATAGCGCTGCGCAGCGGGAATGCGTTCAGTAATTTTAAGTTTTTCATGACCGAAGGTCACAGGCGGATGCGCGAGCTTGGTGTAATCAAAACTGGCCGGTTCTTGCATCAGTGCGCGTGTCGAGATGGCTGGCTTTTTATTGTCCTTGCAAACAAAGCTGCCACGCACATGGCAAGCACGAATACGCAGCTCCATCATGGCCGGCATATTAGAGGCTTCCGATAAGGCAAACGCATGCTCAACCATGTCCACCATATTGCCCAGATCTGGACGTGGATCGAGCAGCAGCATGGTGGATTTCATCGCAAATGCATGCGTGCGTTCCTGCACGACGGATGCGCCTTCACCATAATCTTCGCCCACCACAATGAGTGTGCCGCCAGTCACGCCCGGTGAAGACAGATTAGCCAGTGCATCAGCAGCGACATTGGTGCCGACTATGGATTTCCAGGTAACCGCACCACGCAATGGGTAGTGTATGGATGCGCCCAGCATCGCCGCGGCAGAAGCTTCATTCGAGCAGGCCTCGACATGCACACCCAGCGTGCTCACATAATCACGCGCCTGCACCATCACATCCAGCAAATGCGACACCGGCGCGCCCTGATAGCCGCCTATGTAGGCAACACCCGATTGCAACAAAGCTTTCGTAATGGCGAGTATGCCTTCGCCATGAAAAACTTCGCCATCGCCGAGCTTGAGCGATGCGATTTCTTCATTAAATGACACTTCCATGAATTTCCTCCAAGCGGTGGATGTTCCATGCGCGCAGAGTTTACGTCAAGGCAATAAAGCGCTGCGGGGGCAGGACATTTTTAGCGGTACTGAAAAACAGTAAAGTTGCGACAAACGGTGCACAATATTGTCATTTCGAGAATTTAAATAATTAAAAATTTACTTATATTAATCAATGACTTAAATAACTGTTTGCATACTAGCGCCGCGGGCTATATCATTGGGTTTAAATTGTGACCAAGCAGTATAAAACCACTAATTAAACCGGATAAACGCCATGTTAATGTCAACCAAAGCCAACCGTTACGCCCATCAGCTAATGAAAGCGCGCGCTTCCGGAGCTAGTATTCAGCCTCTGACCACCACCGGCAAAATCACCATTGAAGATGCCTATGAAATAGCTAAGTGCACGTTAGATAGCCGCATTGCTATGGGTGAAGTGCCTATAGGTCGCAAGATAGGTTTTAGCAACCGCAAAATGTGGCCACTTTATGGCACCAGCGCGCCGCTGACTGCACCCATCTGGGCACCGCTATTCGAATCCAGCGTCGAATTCGCGATGGACAACGTGGGGTTGCATAGCCTGAAAAAAGCGCAGCAACCAAGAATCGAACCTGAAATCGTCTTTAAACTTGCACGCACGCCCGAGGCGGATATCACGTTAGAAGGCATGGCCGATTGTCTGGAATGGATGGCGCATGGCTTTGAAGTGGTGGTGTCACCTTATCCGGACTGGAAGTTTGAGCCGGCTGATGCGATTGCCGCATTTGGTTTGCATCGCGCATTAATCGTTGGCGAGCCGAGATTGCTGTCATCGCAAACTCGCCGCAATCTGGCTCAAGTGCTGGGTTGTGCAACGGTTTCACTTTCTTGCTCTGATTCTAGCGGCACTTCACTGCGCGCGGCAGGTTTTGGATCAGACGTGTTGGATAGTCCGTTACATGCTTTGTGGAATCTGCATCAGCAACTACAAAATCAAACGACCTTTGCACAGCTGCAGGCCGGTGAATTAATCACCACCGGCAGCTGGACTGATGCGCTGCCGGTAAAACGTGGTGAGATCTGGTCTAGTGCGTTTTCTCAGATTAGTTTGGCGGGGTTGAATTTGTCGTTTAGTTGAGGTTAAAGATAAATTCAAATGTAATAGTATCTGCTCAATATAAAAAAATAGATAATTAACTTCGTTTTTTC
>CAIVDH010000164.1 GCA_903904635.1 uncultured Burkholderiales bacterium
AGTCCGGTGAAGATTGCGTTGGAAAACGCCTCACCCAGTTTGGCCAAAGCCTTAGGTGGCAGTTCTTCGGTAAGCAGTTCGACTAGCAGTGTTTGCTTCATGTTCTTGTTGGTGATGATGATGAGTTCGTTTCGGAGCGTCGCTTTTACAGACTTTTCTTAAGCTGCAGCGCGTGTGTCGCCCAGCATAGGAAAGCCCAGTTGTTCGCGCGATGCGTAATAAGCTTGGGCAACGGTACGCGAGAGATTGCGTATGCGGCCTATGTAAGCGGCACGTTCTGTTACAGAGATGGCGCCACGCGCATCGAGCAAATTAAAAGTATGCGCCGCTTTCAAAATCATTTCATAAGCAGGCAGCGCCAGTGGTACTTCAAGCAGACGTTTCGCTTCAGCTTCGTAATTGGTGAACAGCGAAAATAAAAATTCCGCATTCGAATGTTCAAAGTTGTAGCCGGATTGTTCTACTTCGTTTTGATGAAACACATCACCATAGGTGAGTTTTTTCTTTACGCCCTGTTCTTCCCATTCGGTCCAGACCAAGTCAAAGACGTTTTCTACACCTTGCAAATACATAGCCAACCGCTCTATGCCATAAGTGATTTCACCCAATACCGGTTTGCAATCAAGTCCACCTACTTGCTGAAAATACGTAAATTGCGTTACTTCCATGCCGTTAAGCCAGACTTCCCAACCCAGCCCCCATGCGCCCAGCGTTGGGTTTTCCCAATCATCTTCAACAAAGCGCACATCGTTTTGCTGCAGCTTTAAACCTAACGCTTCTAACGAACCCAGATACAGCTCAAGAATATTTTCCGGCGCCGGTTTGAGTACCACCTGAAATTGATAGTAGTGCTGCATGCGGTTAGGATTTTCGCCATAGCGGCCATCCTTGGGGCGACGCGAAGGCTGCACATAAGCGGCGCGCCAGGGTTCAGGGCCTATGGCACGCAGAAAAGTGGCCGTATGCGAGGTGCCGGCACCGACTTCCATATCGTAAGGCTGTAGCAGTGCGCAGCCTTGGGCGTCCCAGTATTTCTGTAACGTCAGGATGACTTGTTGAAAGGTGAGCATAAGGTGATGAGCGTAAAAAGCAGTTGTAAGAAGTTGTGGCAAGCGCAGATCATGTCAGGCGCAGCTGAGAGTGAAAACGCCCGCTTTATCCGTATTCGCTAAAGCCTGCGATTTTAGCGGTTTTTACTCTGGCAGTCGCGTCTGTCGGCGGCCTTGCCACCAGCACAGCAGCAGGAGCAGGCCGGCTAATCCTATCGGCAGGCTATTGCCCATGACGATATATGGTGTTCGCCCTTCGGTGCCTTGCACCTCTGCAGCCAGCGTGGCGCGTGTATAGGCCGGCAGGCTGGCTGTGACTTTGCCTTGTGCGTCTATGATGGCAGTCGCGCCTGTGTTGGTGGCGCGCAGCATAGGGCGGCCTGTTTCCAGGCTGCGCATTTGGGAGATCTGCAAATGCTGTGGCAGCGCGATCGTATCGCCAAACCATGCAATATTTGAAACATTGAGCAGTATGCTGGCCATTGGGCTACCACGCATGTGCGCCGCTTCAAGCTGCGTGGCGATTTCTTCACCAAACAAATCTTCATAACAAATATTCGGCAGTAGCCACTGATCTTTGATTTTCATAGGTGGCTGCAGCAAATCGCCACGACCAAAATCGCCCAACGGTATCTGCATCAGATCAATGAACCAGCGCGCACCCGGCGGAATGAATTCACCAAACGGCACCAGGTGATGCTTGTCATAGCGATAGGCGCTGCTGACAAGACTTGCATTGTTTGCAGGAATACCCAAGACACTATTGAGATAAATGCCCGGACCGGTGGTCCATGGCACGCCCACCAAAATATTGCTGCCGCTGTCATGGGCATAAGCGGCGAATTGTTCCAGATAACCCTGCGGCAGCTGAGAGGCAAACATGGGCAATGCTGTCTCAGGTGTGGCGATCAGATCGGCAGGCGCTGCAGTAATCATTTGCCTATACATTTCCAGCGATTCGGCGAGCTTGCCGGCTTCGAATTTCATGTCTTGCGGCACATTGCCTTGCAACAGACGCACTGATATTTTTTGCCCCGTAGGCGAGGTCCAGCGCACGGACTGCAGCGCAATACCAAACACGGGAATCAATATCAGCAGCGCCAGTGCTTTTTTGTGCAGCATACGGTGCTGTATCAGTAATGCAATGCAGGCCGCCAGTACAGCGGCCAGCCAGCCCACACCATAGACGCCGACAATCGCCGCATAGCCGGCCAATGGACTGGCAGTGTGAGCGTAGCCTGTGGCTATCCATGAAAAGCCAGTAAAAATCCAGCCGCGGCACCAGTCGGCCAGCATCCAGCAAGCGGGCATGATGACTAATGCGGCTATGGTGGTGTTTTTTATGCGCGCAGCAAGCCAGGTTGCTGCACCCAAAGCCAGCGCATACAAAACTGCCAGGCTCGCCGCCAACAACAAGACCGCCAACACTGCCAGCAATGCAGGCAAGCCGCCATAGTCATGCATGCTCACATACAGCCAGTGCGTGCCGGCAGCTATTGATGCGCAGCCAAATACCCAGCCCAATAACATGGCAGTGCGCACTGATGCAGCACGCAGCGTCAGTAAAAAAAGCACTGACAGAGCGAGAATTTGTAGCGGCCACAAACCAAAAGGCGCGAACGCAAAAACCGTCACGCTACCTGCCAGAAGAGCAATCAAGAGGGCAATGCGGGTGTTAAATTTGGAATTTGCAGAGAGCATGACAGGCGAGCGCCCATCATGCTGCTGACTACGTTGCTTAGCCATCAGTCCGTACTGACCACTCTGGTATTTTTTCTACCAGCAGCACATGTACCTGGCGAGCATCTGCGCGCAGCACTTCAAAGCGCAGATTATCGATATCGAAGGTTTCACCTTTGCGTGGCATGCGTCCGAGATGATTCGCCACTAATCCGCCTATGGTATCGACATCTTCACTGGTTAAAGAGGTATCGATCTCTTCATTCAATTGCGCCAGTTCAGTCAGCGCCTTGACACGCCAGCGGGCACCGAATTGACCATCTTTGATGCGCAGCACATTGTCTTCTTCTTCATCGTAATCATATTCATCTTCAATGTCGCCGACGATTTGTTCCAGCACATCCTCAATTGTGATTAAGCCACCAACGCCGCCATATTCATCCACCACAATAGCGATGTGATTACGATTGGCGCGGAAGTCGCGTAACAACACATTTAAGCGTTTGGATTCAGGTATGAATACAGCCGGGCGCAGCATGCCGCGCACATCAAAAGTTTCTTCGGCATAGTAGCGCAGCAGATCTTTAGCCAGCAAAATGCCGATCACTTTGTCGCGGTCGCCATCAACAGCCGGAAAGCGCGAGTGCGCAGTCTCCAGCACCATGGGCAACCATTCTTCTATGGGTTTGCCGATATCGACCACATCCATTTGCGAACGCGGAATCATGATGTCGCGCGCAGACAGATCTGATACCTGAAACACACCTTCTATCATCGATAGCGCATCGGCATCGATCAGATTACGCTCGTGCGCGTCGTGCAGCAGCTCAAGCAGCTCGCTGCGATTTTCAGGTTCGGGAGAGATTAGCGCCGTGAGTCGCTCGAATAATGAGCGGTGCGGCTTAGTTTCAGTGGCCTGGCCACCGGGGGGATAGTCTTGCATATGGCTAATAGCCGAGTGGAGAAGCGGTCAGGATACAGCAAATCAGTGCCGTATAAATACAGACCATGCTATTTAATCATTGCTAATGCCGATAAAAGTGGCTGCAATGTTTGGACATTAGTAATGTTGTAACGCTAAGGTGAAAAAAGAACGGTCGTTCAGGTTGCGGCATAAGGATCAGGCCAGCCCAGCTGCTGCAAAATAGTCGTCTCCAGTTTTTCCATCTCCTGCGCATCCGCATCTATTTCGTGGTCGTAGCCTTGTGCGTGCAGTACGCCATGCACCACCAGATGGGCCGCATGCTGTAGCACCGGAATACTTAAATCGTTTGCTTCGCGAATTAGCACATCGCTGCACAAAACAATATCAGCCTGGGTGTCTGCGTCGGGTTCGTCTTCCGTATACGCAAAGGTCAACACATTCGTGGCGTAATCTTTGCCGCGATAATCTCGGTTTAGCGTCTGTCCTTCTGCCTGGCCCACAAAACGTATCGTCAATTCAGCGGGTGCAAAAAGTGCGGCCTGCACCCAGCGCCGGATAGCCGCACGCGGAAGTTGCTCTGCCAATGTCTTGTCGGCAAATTGCACGGATAGCGAGAGTTTATTTTTTTGTGACATGACGTTTTGCCGGCGGCGTGACTGTCGCCGCTGCAGTGGCGGATTCATACGCATCCACAATACGACCCACCAGCGGATGCCTGACCACATCAGCGCTGGTGAACTGTGCAAAGGCAATGCCGCGTACCTTGGCCAATACCTGACTGGCGTCAATCAGCCCGCTTTGCTGGCCGCGCTGCAAATCTATTTGCGTCACATCACCGGTGATGACAGCCTTGCTGCCAAAGCCTATGCGCGTCAAAAACATTTTCATTTGTTCAGGCGTGGTGTTCTGCGCTTCATCGAGAATAACGAAAGCATGATTTAACGTCCGTCCGCGCATATAAGCGAGCGGTGCAATTTCTATTGCCTGCTTCTCAAATAATTTTTGGGTACGATCAAAGCCGAGCAAATCATAGAGTGCGTCATACAATGGCCGCAGATAAGGGTCAACTTTTTGCGCCAAATCACCGGGTAAAAATCCCAGCCGCTCACCGGCTTCCACAGCAGGGCGGGTCAATACGATGCGGCGCACCGCATCACGCTCCAATGCATCAACCGCGCAGGCTACAGCCAGATAAGTTTTGCCTGTGCCGGCTGGGCCTATGCCAAAGGTGACGTCATGTTCCATGATCGCTTTTAAATACGCAATCTGATGCGGCGTGCGACCACGCAAATCAGCCTTGCGTGTTTTTAATATCGGGCTCTCCAGAATTTCTTCTGCGGGCTTCTTGGAAAGTATGGCCGGTTTGTCGGTGCTGCCTGCCAGTGTAGCGCGCTGCTCAACCAAAGCCAGCTGTATATCTTCAACCGTCACAAGCGTTTCGGCTTGCGCATAAAATTTTTCAAGTATCGCAATAGCGCGTGTGGCATTTTCACCATCAGCAATAAACTTTTCACCACGACGAAAAATCGTGACATCAAGCGCGGCGGCAATCTGGCGCAGATTTTCATCTACCGGGCCACATAAATTAGCCAGTCGATTATTGTCTATGGGGTCTGGGATGAACTGCGCATTGCTTGTTGCGGAATTTTTCAAAGTGATGATCTGTTAAAGTTTTTAGTGCGAAGCTGGCACGATATCGCCGCGCAGTGAGTAGGTAAAGCTACCTGTAATTTCTACATCAATAAATTGTCCAACTAATCGTGCTCCGTTAGCACCCGCTGCAAAATTAACGACGCGATGGTTTTCAGTACGACCTTGAAAATCCAGCGGATCTTTTTTCGACGGCCCTTCTACCAAAATACGCTGTACCGTGCCTATCATTTCATCAGAGTAGCGACGGGTATTGTCAGAGATAACTTTTTGCAGGCGTTGTAACCTGGCCAGTTTGACATCAGCCGGCGTATCGTCGGCAAGGGTGGCCGCGGGTGTGCCGGGTCGTGGACTAAAGATAAAGCTATAACTATTGTCATAGCCGATATCATCAATCAGCTTCATCAATGCTTCGAAGTCCGCTTCAGTTTCACCTGGGAAGCCAACAATAAAATCTGATGAAATATAAATATCAGGCCGGACTTCACGCAGGCGACGCACGATAGATTTATATTCCAGCGCGGTATAGCCGCGTTTCATTGCGGCGAGTATTTTGTCCGAGCCATGTTGCGCCGGCAGATAAAGATGATTAACCAGTTTAGGCACACGTGCATACACATCAATTAGCCGCTGCGTAAATTCCTTGGGATGACTCGTCACATAGCGTATGCGTTCTATGCCGGCTATCTCGGCGATATATTCAATCAACAGCGCAAAATCTGCAAATTCACCATCTGCCATGGCACCGCGAAACGCGTTCACATTTTGACCCAGTAGCGTGATCTCGCGCACGCCCTTGGACGCAAGTTGCGATACCTCAGCCAGTACATCATCAAAACGGCGCGAGACTTCTTCGCCGCGCGTATAAGGCACCACGCAATAGCTGCAATATTTGCTGCAACCTTCCATGATCGATACAAAAGCAGTCGGGCCTTCTACGCGCGCCGGTGGCAAGTGATCGAATTTTTCAATTTCAGGAAAGCTGATGTCGATTTGCGAGCGACCGGACTCGCGTCTTTGCTTGAGCAAATCAGGTAAGCGGTGCAAGGTCTGCGGACCGAACACCACATCAACATAAGGCGCGCGCTTGATAATGGCCGCGCCTTCCTGCGAAGCCACGCAGCCGCCTACGCCAATAACTAAGGCAGGATTTTTCAGTTTGAGTTCGCGTGCGCGCCCCAGATCTGAAAAAACTTTTTCCTGGGCTTTTTCGCGTACCGAACAGGTATTGAACAAAACCACATCCGCTTCTTCTAGCGAATCGGCCTTAATCATGCCTTCTGATGCGTACAACACATCGGCCATCTTGTCAGAGTCGTACTCATTCATCTGACAACCGAAGGTTTTAATAAACAATTTCTTTTGCATGGGGAGGGCAGTAGAGGATCTGCCCAAAATTATAGCAGGCGCAGGGTTGTAGGCCCCGCGCCCTTTTCTGCAGGTGGGTTGTTATTGGCTTGTGGCCTTAAAATACTTTGGATACGGCCAGGCCTGCATAGTTCGATGCCGCACTGTCTTGAGGATTAGTACGGCCAGCGCTGAGTTCTACAGAATAATTTTTGGGAAGCGGCAGTGACGCAAACAAACCGCGCTGATTGGTGTGATAAGTGCGGCCATCTATTTGTGCCAGTTCAATTCCGGCGCGCCAGGTCTGAGTCGGTTTCCAGCCAAAACGAACACGGGCGTAGCTACCGTGCTGGCCTAACGCATAATTAGCAATCAGATCAGCATCAAAAACAGAGGTTAATTCTACGCGCGACTGTATTTGCGGAGTGAGTGTCACTATCCCGCCATGCTGATCCCCTGCAGGCGTAACAGGGCTTAGGCGGATATGCCTGTAGCCCACTGTGGCTGACAGGTCCAGCGTCCATTTTTCATATTTCCATGCATGCCCGGCGCCTGCTTCAATGCCGGGTATGTTTGCTGTTATTTCTGTTCCTGCACCAGATATGGTTTTTTGATAGTGATAATTGGAATGACTGATTAAAACTTTTTTGTACCAGCCTTTTCCCAGCTCTGCGTTTTCAAAAGGTTTAATTAAACCTGCGTACGCATAGGTACTGGTAGCAGCAGCCTGAACCCCAGTAAATGCAACCGATAATTGTGCCTTGCTATCCCAGCTTGCACTCATCATCGCCACACCGATGGCAATATGCATGAAAAAGAGTTTATTAAATGAACTGCGACGTTTATTAATAATGATTTGCTTGAGCGGCTTTTTAAATGGGATAGCGCCGAGTAAAACAGCGTAAGGTATTTTAATGGCGGTCATTATGTTTTCCTTATAGTTTATTTTTTTAATGAAGCGCAATTTTCTAAAAAAAAATAGCATTAAAAATTTCAGATGGCCCAAGCCGGGAAAAATGGCGTAATAGCCTAAGCTTTTCAAACCATTGAACAAACTTTGTCCCTTATGGCGACGGTAAAGATTTTTTTCTAACTGATCGCTGGAGCCAAAAGCGATATCTACCGCAGTGCGATCCTCTGCTGTCGACAGCAGGCGGTAGGCCACACCTATAGATGCTCCTCTAGCACTGACGGCGCTTACTGAGTGTAAATCACAGCCCAGGGATATACCTCGCTTGGGTAATTCCATCCGTATGTTTTTCTGCTGCTTTAAATTATTTATATCTTTAGGCAAGCAAATTAAATTAATTTTTGCACCAGAGGCCGAGGCATCGACCATGGTTCCATGTAGTGATGGCATATCTTCCGAGTGCAATATGATGGGTGTATTGACCGCAGTACGCGGTTCAATACGTCGTTGCCGCTTTTCAAAAGTAATGCCTAGCGCGCAAAGTAGTAGCACCAAATCGCCTGCAGCCCAGATCGTGATGAATAAAATGACGCTCTGATTGCCTTCGTCATTCAGATAACGAACGACGCCATTCATGATCGCAATAACGGTGATGAGCAAGAGCAGATAAAACGGTTTGGCTAGCGCAGAGATGAAATCCTTCTCCAGTAATTCGCCTTTGGGTGTAACTTGAAATTGCGGTGCACGAGGTCGGCGCAATACCTGAAAAATTCCTGCGCTCAGATGTATGGATTGCAAAACCTCATACAAAATTGACGTAAACGGCCAGCGTAATTGGCCATACAAATACTGTGAAGTCAGCAGCGACCCCAATACAGATGGCAGAATAAATATCAGCATGTCTTCAACTTTTGCGTCGGCCACCGTAATTGAAAACAACAGCACCGCAGGCGGTGTGAGCAACATGATGAGTCGCTGTACCGGGAAAAACCAGGTAAGCGCAAGATTAGTAAACAGCACACGCTGTATGAAAGTCAGCCGGGGTTGTAGCCATGGATTTTTCAGCAAGAAGATTTGTATCATCCCCTGCGCCCAGCGCACCCGTTGCTGTATGAATGAGGAAAACGTCTCTGGCTGCAAGCCAGAGATCATTGCATGATTGTAATAGAGCGTGGTGTAGCCATTTTTTAATGCTTCCAGCGTGGTTTCCGCATCTTCAGTCACCGTCTGCGTGGCAAATCCACCGATGCTCATGAGCACCTTGCGACTTAGTAGCGCAGCAGATCCACAAAAAAATGTCGCGCCCCAAGAGTCGAGCCCTTGTTTATAGGCGCCATAAAAAAGTTCGTTCTCTCCTGGTGAGCGATCAAATCTGGATAAATTTCGCTCTAGAGGATCAGCATTAATCAGGTTGTGCGGTGTTTGTACTAAAAACAGCTTGCTGTCGGCTAGAAAAAAGCCCACCGTCTTTTCCAAAAAATCAGACGAAGGAACATGGTCGCAATCAAAAACAGCAATCAGATCACCATTCGTTTTGCTCAGCGCATTATTTATATTGCCAGCCTTCGCGCGCACATTGCGTTCGCGGGTCAGGTATGTGACACCAAACTGTTTGGCGATTGCTTTGAGTTCAGCTGCGCGCCGGACGGCAGCTGCAGCTTTGATGGGGTCGGCGTTTTTACATTTTTGTTGTGTACCACCATCATCAAGCACATAAACATGCAGTTTATCTTTGGGATAACGAAGCTGGCTTGCTGCAATTAATGTTGGAGACAATATATGCAGATCTTCATCATAGGTCGGGATATAAACATCGACATGTGGCAGCAGATTGTCATCTGCGGGCAGCGGTATGGAAGCTCTGTTTATCGGATTGATATTAGTCAGATAACCAAGCGCAGAAATCAGAAAGCAATAGCACTCAGTCATGAGCAAGATCACGCCGCATGCAATGTCCAAATGCCCATATTGCAGCGGCAGTGTTTCAGTAGCGCGCCAATATAAATAACGTAACGATAAAAACAGGCTAATGCCGATTACGGTAAAACGAATCGAACGATAAGGATGGGCAGATTGTTGGTCGCGCAAAAGATAAGCTGTTAGCAGCATCATCAGCGACACCACGGCAATCAACACATCAACTGTGCGTGTTGATCTGATGGTGGCCAAGATCATCAGCACAAGCAGCGTTGCAATGCCTATTGCTATTTGTACGCGGCTAAATTTTTTATTTTCTAAGTTTGTATTCATCAGGTCACCGACTGAGAAATAGTGGTCTATCAAATTTATTTATAATTTTTGGCCGAGCTTTTGCTTCTTCAATTATCGCAAAAAGTTTACTTATAGTAATAGTTTTTAACAGGAAGTTAATTGCAAATTGGTTACGATAATCGCACAATAGTGTTTAATTAACAACAATATTATTTATAAAAATGAAAGTTTTGGCACTTGTACGTTGAGGGCGTACAAAAAATAAGCGCTCGGGATCAAAATCTGATGCAGATTTTTAGTAAGAATTTCTTTGTGGGATTATTTTAGAGACGGCTTGCGCTTGCAGAAAAATCGCTAGCAAAGGGCAGCGTTATCCTAAGCAGATAAAGCTTTTTCCGTATGCCGGTTGATGCGTGATTAACGTGCAGATGGTTATATCGTGCCCGCTTCACCCTTGCGAAAAACATTCACACCGTTTTGTACAGTGCGCAATATTAATTCGGGTGTTGCGCGTATATGTGATTCCAGCGCCAGCGCAGCACGTGCATCCTGGCCTTCCATTGCGCTTTGAAAAATAAGTTCATGCTCACTGTGTACGTCTCTGCCGGATTGCAATCCTATTGCATAGCGCCGATAGCGCTCACCATGTTGAGTTAGCTGGCGTATCACGCGCAAGGTCCAGGGTGAGGCACAGGCAGACAATAAGGCTTCATGAAAATTTGTATTCGCGCGTTCCCATTTTTTTGCAGAATCCGGATGAATGGGACGCTCAAATTGCGACAAAATCTCAAAGGTATCGCGCAGCTTGTCGCGCCATAGCTGGTCCCCATTGCGTATCGATGTGCGCAATGCCTGCGTTTCTACAGATACGCGTAAATTCGTAATGTCAGTCAGCTCTTCTATATTAATAGGCGCCACCGTAAAGCCGCGCTGTCCCTCTGTAATCACCATCGCATCGCTGAGCAGTCGCGTTAATGCTTCGCGCAAGGTGCCAGCACCTACGTCATAGCGATCTTTCAAATGCTCTATCAAGAGTTTTGTGCCGGGTGCGATGCGGCCACTGACGATGTCTTCGCGCAGATCTTCATAAGTGCGTTCAATTAGCGTGCGATAGCCAGTGCCGGCAGATGCCTCAGATACGTAGAGTGAATCATTCAGTGATTTTTTTGCCACGGGAAGTTCTTTTCTTATTACGTTTATATTGTAGGCAGTCGTGCCTGAAGCTAATTTATTTAAGACTTGTTAAACTTTTGCAGGCGATAGCTCAGTTGCGGTCGGGTCAGCCCCAGTGTGCGTGCAGCCGCCGACAGGTTGCCACCCGAGCGCGACACGGCCTCTTGTAATAAGCCGTCTTCCAGCTCTTCCAGGCTCAGGCCTTTTTTCTGTAAATCTTCATACAGCGAATTAAAATCAGCTGAAATACTTTTTTGTAATTGACCTGATTCGTTCACAGTCACGCTCTGATAGGTCGGTGGAATCGCAAACAAGTCTTCGACATCCACCATTTGCCCAGCAGCGGCAATAATTAAACCGCGCTCAATCAGATTTTCCAGCTCGCGCACATTGCCCGGCCAAGGATAATGTCGCATCGCGTCGAGCGCGCGATCAGTCAGGCCGGCTACGCGTTTATTATGTTGCGCCATAAATTGCGTGAGCAAGTGATGCGCCAGCGGTTCTATATCTTCCACCCGTTCACGCAGAGGCGGTATCGCAATCGGATACACATTCAGCCTGTACATCAAGTCGCGCCGGAAACGTCCAGCCGCAACCGCCGCTTCCAGATCCACGTTGGTCGCTGCCACCACCCGCACATCCACCTTGCGCACTTGCGTGGAGCCTAGTCTTTCCACTTCACCGTTTTGCAGCACACGTAATAACTTGGCTTGCGCGGCCATCGGCAAATCACCCAGCTCATCGAGAAACAGTGTGCCGCCATCAGCACGTTCAAAGCGACCTTGTCGCGCCGTACCCGCGCCCGTGTAAGCGCCTTTTTCAGCGCCAAATAATTCACTCTCGATTAATTCATTTGGAAGCGCTGCGCAATTTACGGCGATAAAAGGTTTGTCAGCGCGCAGGCTCATGCCGTGTAATGTGCGGGCGAAGCGTTCCTTGCCCACGCCCGTTTCGCCAGTCAACATGACGGTGACTTGTGTGGTTGCCGCTTTGCGTAACAACTCTATGGATTGATTAAATGATTTTGAACGACCGATCAGGTCGCCCAAATCATCTCTGGGGCTAATGGATGTACGCAGGCTTTCCAGTTCCGCATGCAGATCTTCCATGCGCACCAGCAGTGAATCAGCCTCGTAATCTTCCTGCAGTAATTCACCATCAGGCCAGTCTTTCAATGGCCGGCCTTCAATGCGGCAATGAGAATGGCCGCAGGCGCCGCATTGAATTTCTTTATAAATAACTTTCTGCCCCA
The DNA here is from genome assembly GCA_903904635.1 of uncultured Burkholderiales bacterium. GTDB lineage: Bacteria > Pseudomonadota > Gammaproteobacteria > Burkholderiales > Burkholderiaceae_D > Pernthalerella. The sequence goes on from CAIVDH010000164.1 coordinate 12,198, forward strand.
TGAATGCGCTGACATAACCAGATGCATAACCTATCAGCATCCAGCACACAGGGTCGGACTGCGGTCCGAAATGCTTGAGATGGGTTTCCACTTCCCATGAATGATCCCAGCGGAATATGCCCAGATGCGATCCACTTTCCAGATCCAGCTCAAATTTTTCCGGGGTGACCTGGACTGCGCCCTCCAGCATATGCAGTTGCGGCCCCACCGTAAATTGGTCATAGGCAGTCGCATTAGGCCGGACCTGACGCGCTAACGCGGCATCGCGTATGCCTGAGGCATAGCCAGCACGCTTCAAAACACGCCGGGTTTGTTCGCTGCCTATGGTTTGCATTAGCTCTCGCCGCAATCCGCCCAAGGCTTCCACATGCAGCAATAACATCCGATGTCCGGCCAACCAGATACGCCCATCGCCCGCTGAAAAATGCACCAGGCGCCGGAGATCGGCATCTTGCGGAAGTGGGGGTAGGGAATCAGGATTCATGGAAATTATCGATAAATCAGCATATTAAAAAATTAATTATTTCTGACGAGCATTTTTCTGACTTTACCATTTGATCAAATTGTTGACTACGTATTTCACCATTTGATGAAATTCAATCTATTTGTATTGCAAAAAAGTAATTGCTTGGTGTGACTGAGCGTAAGTAAGTTAAGTCTTTATACGCGCATAAATCCTCAATGCCACAGAAATTATCGATATTTTATGCCTCTGGGTTGCTATCTGGCACATCAATTGCATAAGGAGTTATGTCCGAAGCACATATCTTGTTATAACAGAAAGATAAAAAATTTATGGCCTCATACCAGCCTAAAACGAATAACAACGGCGTACCGCTGGTGAGCGGTCTGGACGCCATTAATACCGATGCGGCCACTTTGCAGCGTCGCTATGTGCGGGTTATCCGCCGTGAGGCTAACGGATTGGTTGTATTTGAATTTTCAGTCGGCTGGCCAGACATGGGCGCCGAACTGGTATTGCCCGAACCGCTATTTGAAGAATTCTGTTTAAAAAATAATGTCGAGATGCTCACACAAGCTGTGGGTGAAAAGCTAGGAGAAAATAATGTCGAGTATTGATCTGCAAGCCAAAGAAATTAAGCCTACCCGTAATACCTACACCCATGTGGCCCGCTACATCGGTGGTGACAAGCCTGCGACACGCTATCAGGAAGCCACCATGGGTGCGCAGCCTACGCAGAATTTTCACTATCGCCCGACCTGGGATCCGCAATATGAATTGTTTGATGCCTCACGTTCGGCCATCAAACTGGCTGACTGGTATGTACTGAAAGATCCGCGTCAGTATTACTACGCAACCTGGACCATGGCGCGTGCGCGTCAACAGGAAGCAGTCGAAGCCAACTATCAGTTTGTTGATGCGCGCGGTCTGCTCTCACACATGACCGATGAAGTACGCGCCAGTGCCTGCCAGGTATTGATGCCACTGCGTCACGTGGCATGGGCTGGCAACATGAATAACTGCTTCATCGCCGCCTATGGTTATGGCACAGCACTGACTGCAGCGACCACCTTCCACTCCATGGACCATTTGGGCATTGCACAGTATCTGACGCGCTTGGGTCTGGCCGTTGATGAGCCGGGTGTATTAGATGCCGGTAAAAATGACTGGCTAAATGATCCGCGCTGGCAAGTGCTGCGTCGTCTGGTTGAAGACACGCTGGTATTGAAAGATCCGATGGAAATGTTTGTTGCGCAAAATCTCGCGCTAGACGGACAACTTTATCCGCTGATTTACGGCGCGTATGTGGATGATCACCTCACACCCAAAGGCGGCACCGCCATTGCGATGCTGACTTCCTTCATGCCTGAATGGTTTGATGAATCGCTGCGCTGGGTTGATGCAGTAGTCAAAACTGCTGCCGCTGAATCACCAGAAAACAAAGTGATCATGTCGGAATGGGCGCGAGTCTGGGGCGAACGCGTGCAAGCTGCGTTAGCGCCTGTGGCTGAAATCGCATTGGGTGAACACGGTCAGGAAGCCTTGCAAGAAGTGCGCGTCGAATTTGACAAGCGCTTGACCAAAGTAGGTCTGGCAGCTTAAGCAGGCATCGATCAAAAGCACACAGGAGAGCGCAACATGTCCAACGTATTTATCGCCTTTCAGGCCAACGAAGAATCCCG
>CAIVDH010000165.1 GCA_903904635.1 uncultured Burkholderiales bacterium
CTTGCACCCCATGCAAGTACGCTACCAGGCTGCGCTACGCCCCGACAAGCCGCGAATTATATCAGAGGGTACGCGTGCGGAGTCAGTGTGCATGCGTCTGCTTAATGTAAATGCCCACCCTGCTGCGCGGCTTCTTCAGGCATTTCTGCATGTACCATTTCTTCTTCGTGGTCACAAAACAATGGTGCGCCACAGTCATCGCAGAATTCGGGAGGAAACAAAACTTCAGGCTTTTCTATTTTTGTGATGCCAGCCTCGCGCAGCAGCGAGATGATCTGCTGTAATGGGGCCATTGGCGCGGCAATCGGCAGGCGTCTGCTGAGTACTTGCAATTCTTCCTCGCCACTTTCTTCATCATAAAGTGGCCATACCACGCCGTAAAAAACATCCGGATTATCCGCTACGCTAAAGCTGATGCGGTATTCATCTATGCCCATTTCATTGGACTCTTCACCAATGCCGGCTACCACGGCACAGAGCTGATCTGCATCTACGCCTAGCGCATGCGTGAGGTAATAGACGGCAGCACGTATGGAAATAGGCCGGATCATTTTGTCGCCATGGCGGCAGGCCACATAGTAGGCCTCAGGCAGGAGTAGCTCTATGCCACAGCCCGGAAGCAGTTTTTGTATGGCTGGCGTGGCTTGCGCCTGCCATTGCCCAAGAGCCTGCTGTGTGGCTGTTTGCAAATTCGTGCCGGCCTGTTCCTCTTGCCAGCGCAGCAGTGGCATGCCTGCCTCTGCAGTAACAGTAATTAGTAATAAACGGGTATCTGCCAAAAAGGGCGCAGTCTCAGGCAGCTCGGCAGGCTGTTGTAGTTGCATACCGCCCAGCGCTGCTTCTGCCATGCGTCTTGTTAGTTGATACGTATCGCAATAAGTACGTGGTAGCTGATCAATGGAAAACAATGTGGGTGTAATTGCTGCTTTTGTGCCTTGAGCCAGTACATGCGCATACAACTCTGTACTGATCGTCTGCAATACAGCATCGGGTATCGGGCCTGATGATATGGAGAAGCGCGTCCAGGCAAGAATCGGCATGGCCAGCAGCAGCACATCAAATTGCTTGCCGGCGTGTTCCATGTTGCAGCTGGAGCTGACGGCTTCGACGGCATCCAGCAAGCCGTCATACGCTTCAAGATCAGTATGAAAGAGGTGATCAAGTGCGCTGTCTATCGCTTGTTGCTGATTATTGCGTAATTGCTTTTGCAGAGCTTGATCTAGTTGCTTTTCCCAGCTGCGTTGCTCAATACGGCTGGCAGACTGAACCATAAATTGGGCCAGCATTGCCAACCGCTGGCTGTCAGCTGAAAATTTTCTGGATGTACTCTTAGGGGAGCGGCGCATAGGGATCAGCTTCGTAAACAATCAAATGAAGCCCGATTCTAAAGGATATGGCGATATTTAATCTGGCGCGGCCATGAAAAAAAAGCGTGGCATGTTTGACCATGCCACGCTCTAGTCTGATTGCAAAAATGCAGTCTGTCAGATCAGCTTACTTTACTTCACATACAAACTGGTCAGACAGAATTGCCTTATGCCGCAAGCAATTGGCGCAATACGAAAGGCAGAATGCCACCATGACGGTAGTAATCTACTTCGATAGGCGTATCGATGCGTAGCAGTAGTTTGACTTTTTGAGTCTCGCCATTGGCACGCTTGATCACCAGTGTGACTTGCTGTTGAGGCTTGATGTCATTTTCTATGCCGAGCAGATCGAAGCTTTCATTGCCGGTAATGCCCAGTGACTCAACGCTATCGTTGCCTATGAATTGCAAAGGCAACACTCCCATGCCGACCAGGTTGGAACGATGAATACGCTCAAACGAGCGGGCAATCACGGCTTTTACGCCTAATAATTGCGTTCCTTTAGCCGCCCAGTCGCGGGAGGAGCCGGTGCCATACTCTTCGCCAGCGAAGATCATGGTCGGTACACCATCATCTACGTATTTCATGGCGGCGTCATAGATAGACATCTCCTGACCGCTAGGCTGATGCAATGTCTGGCCACCTTCAATGCGTGAACCATCTGGTTGCAATGGAATCATCAGATTTTTGATACGGACATTGGCAAATGTTCCGCGCATCATGATTTCGTGATTGCCGCGGCGTGAACCGTAGGAATTGAAGTCCGCCTTTAGTACGCCATGAGCCAGCAGCCATTTACCTGCAGGGCTGGAATCTTTGATCGAGCCGGCAGGGGAGATGTGGTCGGTCGTGATTGAATCGCCAAATACACCTAATGCGCGGGCGTCTGAAATGCCTGTTGCTGCTGCTTTGGGTTCCATGGTGAAATCCTGGAAGAATGGCGGTTCAGCAATGTAGGTTGATTTTGGCCAGTTGTAGATCTCACCTTTGGCCACGCCCTTGATGTCTTCCCACAGCTTGCCCGGTGCACCCTTTACGTCAGCATAATTTGCCTTGAAGGTTTTTGCATTCATCGCATATTTCATCAGCTTGGCAATCTCGGCGCTGGTCGGCCAGATGTCGCCCAGATAAATATCTTTACCATTTTTGCCTTTGCCAACGGGTTCTGTCATCAGATCACGTGTGACATTGCCTGCGATTGCATACGCAACAACCAGTGGCGGTGAGGCCAGGAAGTTGGAGCGTATGTTTGGATGAATACGGGCTTCGAAATTACGATTGCCTGACAATACTGCTGAGGCAACGATATCGTTTTTGACGATAGCTTCATTCATGGCCGGTGTCAGATCACCGGCGTTACCGATACAGGTGGTGCAGCCATAAGCAGTAACACCGAAACCAAGTTGTTCCAGATACGGCAGCAGTCCTGCTGCTTCGAGATATTTGGTGACAACACGTGATCCGGGAGCCAGTGATGTCTTAATATGCGGCGCAACAGTGAGACCGGCAGCGACGGCTTTCTTGGCCAGCAACCCTGCTGCGAGCAAAACGCTAGGATTTGAGGTGTTGGTGCATGAAGTGATGGCAGCAATCAGCACATCACCATTTTTTACATGCACGCCATCGGTGTTGGTGTAATCAGCATCAAGGTCTTCTGCTTTTTTGTTAAAGCCGTTTTCAGAAACTGGCTTGGCAAATAGCTCTTGGAAAGTGGATTTCACATTACCGATTTCTATACGGTCTTGTGGGCGCTTAGGGCCTGCAAGCGATGGTGCAACCGTAGACAGATTGAGCGCAACGACATTGCTGTAATCAATGTCGCCGGCTTGCGGAATGCCATACAGTTTTTGTGCTTTGAAATAAGACGCGAATGCATCAATTTCTGCTTTGGTGCGACCCGTGCCGTGGAAATAATCGATGGTTGCATCATCAACAGGGAAGAAACCCATGGTGGCGCCGTATTCTGGTGCCATGTTGGCGATAGTTGCGCGGTCTGTCAGAGACAATGTGGCTGTGCCTTCGCCGAAGAATTCAACGAATTTACCGACGACTTTTTCTTTGCGCAGCAGTTCGGTAATGGTTAGGACCAGATCGGTTGCGGTCACGCCCTCACGCAACATGCCGGTCAGGTTCACGCCGACGACGTCTGGTGTGAGGAAATAAACGGGCTGACCCAACATACCGGCTTCGGCTTCAATGCCGCCCACGCCCCAGCCAACTACGCCTATGCCGTTGATCATGGTGGTGTGTGAATCGGTACCGACTAAGGTGTCAGGATAATAGACGCCTTCTTTCAGATGTACGCCGCGAGCCAGATACTCAAGATTGACCTGATGCACGATACCGAAACCAGGTGGCACAACGCCAAAGGTGTCGAATGCCTGCATGCCCCATTTCATGAACTGATAGCGCTCGTTATTGCGCTGAAATTCAAGTTTCATATTCAGATCAAGCGCATTTTTTTCGCGGAAATGATCAATCTGTACGGAGTGATCTACGACCAGGTCAACCGGAACCAGGGGCTCGATATTTTTTGGATTTTTACTCATCTTTGCTGCTACGCCACGCATGGCAGCGAGGTCGGCAAGCAGAGGCACGCCAGTGAAATCTTGTAACACTACGCGCGCAACCACGAATGGGATTTCATCGGTGCGCGCTGCCTTCGGTTTCCAGTTGGCGAGCTGGCGTACATGCTCTTCCGTGACTTTTTTGCCGTCGCAATTACGCAGGACTGATTCGAGCACGATACGAATTGAAATGGGCAGCCGGTCGATATTGATGCCCAAAGATTTTTGTAACGCGGGCAATGAGTAGAACTTCCCTTTTTTTGACGCAGAAATTTTGAATTCTTTCAGCGTTTTTAGTGTATTGCGAGACATGTGCGCTCCTTGTTTTTCTTGACTTAAAATTTATTAATTAAAAAAATTACTCTAACCTGCTTGCGGGTATACGACGTTTTCTTTGCGAAAAATTTTACTCAATTGCCTTGCATTCATTTGCCAGCTGCGTGGCATTTTTACGATCCAAAAGCATGCCTTTTGTCGGTATGCTTATCCATATCAGTCCACTCTCGTTATTTTCAAATCGATGTGCGCCTGTCGAAGTTGCTACGCGCAGCATATGGTAAAGAGGGCCTTGCCATTGCAGAGCTATGGTGTCATCCACCTTATGATTTCCCTCTATAACTATGCGGCTTCCATGTTCACAGATAAGCTCAACAGCATGTGCAGGGCAGGCGAGAGCAAACATCGCATTGCAAAATAAAATAGAAATAAATTTTTTCATACGACTGGTCTCCTTGCTAAATTGTATACGTCAATCAGACCAGGCTACTTAGAGAGTCTGGTAGCGCTAGTCCGCTTAGTCGGGCTTGTTGCAGCAACGTCCAGTAATAGCGATAACTTGCCCTGTCATGCAGCTTGTCCTTGTGCTGTATTGGCCCCCAATTTTGCGCCTGTGCTGTGAGCAATATCTGTAATGCGTCATTGACTTCGTCCGCGGCAGGTGAGTAAGCATCAAGTATGGGGCGTATCTGGTCTGGATGTATGCTCCACATGCGGTTAAATCCCAGTTCCTGTTTTGCATACAGTGCATCGCTCGCCAGAACTGTGAGATCTTTAATTTCTGTCGTTACATTATGCGATGCGATTTTTCCATGCGCGTGACATGCAGCAGATATATCCAGTTTTGCCCTGACTACCAGTGGATGCGTAAACTGTTTCGGGCTACGCATGGCCGTAGCAGGAATCGCACCATAATGTGCAGAGACAAAATCCATGATGCCAAATGAAAGACAGGCAATATCCGGCATCGCAGCGATGGTCCACACCTCATGCAGCGCGCGGTGCGTTTCTATGAGGGCATGGACAGGTAAATCCGTACGTCCTGCCGCATGTGCATAGTGCATTAATAAATCAATAGCGTCTTTAAGCTGCAAGGCGCTCTCAACTTTGGGAATAACAACATACGCTAATTTTTTTGCGGCGCTTTTGCAGATCGTTGCGACATCTTGTTCAAAATATGGGCTGGCTGCATCATGAACACGGACCCCTATACGATCAAAATGATTTTCTTCGCTGACGATCAGATCAGATACAAGTTGCGCGTGGGCCGCTTCGTTGCCCGTAGCAGCGCCATCTTCACAATCAAATGTGATGTCAAACACCGGCCCCATTTGCTGTTGCAATGCCAGAGATTTGCGCATCAGCTTTTCCGAGCCTGCATAATGGTCGCAAGCCGGCAGCAGTTGCGGCGCTTGCATACCCTGAAACAGAGCCTCGGAAGGATGCATGGAGGAGAGGGGATAGAAGTCAGTGTTACTCTAAAAAGAGCTGCCAATACAGTGTAAAGGCAGCTC
>CAIVDH010000166.1 GCA_903904635.1 uncultured Burkholderiales bacterium
CAGCTGCCGCTGCTAGATCAGCGCGCCGGTCCACGTGCAGAAGCCATTGCTAATCGCGAACGTGCACTCACCCGCCTCGAAGGCCGCAGAGCTGAATTGATGGATCAAATCGAACTAAGCTGGAAGTCTGTAGAAATTTCACGCACCCGCATCAAGGCTTTGTCTGAGGGTGCGATTATCCAGGCTGAGGCCGCTCTCAGAGTAGCGCAGGCAGCTTATCGTTTCGGTGAGCGCGGCATACTTGACGTGTTGGACGCGCAGCGCGTGCTGCGTTCCGTACGTGCTGATTTACTACTGGCACGTTATCAGTTGCAGGCATCGCTCATAGAACTAGATGCACTGGCCGGTCGCTACAGCCGCAAAGCAAATTAATGCAATGAGTTTCTAAACTCACTGTCACTGTATTTTTTCAATCTACTTTAATTTTATTCCACTTCTATGATCGCAAAAAAGACTAATCTGCCCCGAATTCTGGCGCTATCTTGCGCAATGCTTGTTCTATTAGTCGGCTGCGAGAAAAAAAATCCGCCTGTCAAAGCTCCCGTTAAATTAGCTGATCCTATGGTAGTTGAGATAACTCCACAGTTGGCGTCAAATTTTTCAGTGGCGCCCGCTGAAATGTTAGCGATCTCGGTTCCACAACGTATCGCTGGTCGTATTGATGTGAATGATCATTTCACCACGCGCATAGGTTCTGCCATTACGGGTAGGGTCACAGAAGTGATTGCCACTGTAGGTACGCGTGTGAGTCGGGGTCAGGCTCTGGCGCGGCTGGCCAGCCCAGAATTAACAAATGCGCAGTTAGCTTTTTTACGTGCACTTTCCAGTAGCAAATTGGCGGAGCGGTCCGTAGAACGCGCTCAACAACTGCTGCTCGCTGATGTGATCGGCAGCGCTGAATTACAACGCCGCGAAGTAGAATTATCAGTCGCACGGGCAGAGCTGCGCGCAGCATCAGACCAGCTGCGTTTGATAGGCATGACAGCTACTGCGATTGAAAAGCTGCGTGAGACTGGTGCTCTGGCTTCAGAAGTATTGATCATCGCCACACGTAGTGGCATCGTGGTTGAACGCAAGGTCAGTCAGGGGCAAGTGGCACAGCCAGGTGATCCGTTGTTTACAGTGGCAGATCTCTCTAGTGTCTGGGTCGTTGGTAGTCTTCCCGAGCAGGATGCAGGATCAGTCAGCATGCACCAGCTCGTTGAAGTGGAAGTGCCGGCACTCGGCGACAGCAAACTGAAAGGGAAAATCATTTTTATCAGCGACACCGTAGCACCAGATACACGCACAATTACCATCCGCACCGAAGTCAGCAATCCGAAATTTGAACTCAAACCGCAAATGCTCGCCACACTCGTCATTAGCAACAAGCTCAGCCGACAGCTTGCTGTTCAGAGTTCGGCGGTTGTCAGAGAAAATGACAAAGATCATGTCTTCATCAAGCTGGAAGAAAATAAATATCGCCTTGTCCCGGTTGAGCTTGAAGATGATGCCGGAGAATTTCGACGTGTGAAAAAAGGCTTAACTGAAGGAACAGAGATCGTCGTTGCAGGAGCCTTTCACCTCAATAACGAACGTCGCCGCGCTGAACTGAAATAACCAACATGCTCACTTCTCTCATAAAATCCGCTCTCAAGCAGCGGCTGGTAGTTGTCATTATGGCGTTGGTAATGTGTGCCTTTGGCTTTAGGGAAGCAATGAAGCTGTCAGTCGATGCCTTTCCCGATGTGACCAATGTACAAGTACAAATTGCCACCGAAGCCATAGGTCGCTCACCAGAGGAAATTGAACGCTTCGTCACCGTGCCGATTGAAATTGCCCTGACTGGTATTCCGGGCATCGTCGAGATGCGCTCGCTCAACAAAAGCGGCTTATCTATCATTACTCTGGTTTTCACAGACAAAACTGATCTTTACTTCGCAAGGCAGCAAGTCATCGAGCGGCTGATAGAAGTTACGCCACGTCTGCCAACCGGTATCACACCAGTACTTGGTCCGGTTTCAACCGGCCTGGGTGAAGTTTATCAATACACGCTTGATCATCCCAGCGACGGCAAACGCGCACTCACGCCGAGTGAACTTACCGAACGCAGAACCATACAAGACTGGGTGGTGCGACCATTGCTGCGTTCCATACCCGGCGTTGCAGAAATCAATTCTCAGGGTGGGTATGTGAAGCAGTATCAGGTGCTGGTAAAACCTGATCGTCTGCTGCATTACAGCCTTACAGTTGAACAAGTTTATCAAGCCGTAGCACGCAATAACGCCAATGCAAGCGGCGGCATTTTGCCGCAGGCCGCCGAACAATTTCTCATTAGAGGTGTGGGTCTGGCTCGCACGCTTGATGACATAGGCGATATCGTAGTCAAAGAACAAGGTGGTATACCGGTATTTGTGCGCGATGTAGCTGAAGTCACAATAGGTCATGAGGTCCGGCAAGGCGCGGCTATTAAAGCCGGCTATACCGAATCGGTATCTGGCATCGTGATGATGATTCGTGCCGGTAATGCAAAAGAAATCGTCTCGCGCGTAAAAGCACGTGTGGATGAAATCAACAAAAATAAAATTCTGCCTGGCGGCCTGCAGATTACTTCATTTTATGACCGCACTGATCTGGTTGATTCTGCATTATGGACAGTGGGTAAAGTACTCATAGAAGGTATTTTGCTCGTTATAGTCATTCTTTTTGTATTTCTGGGTAATGTTCGCTCCAGCCTGATTGTAGTGGCCACACTCATCATCACGCCACTGATGACTTTTATCATGATGAATCACTACGGCATCTCGGCCAATCTGATGTCATTAGGCGGACTGGCCATTGCAATTGGCTTGATGGTGGATGCCACCGTTGTCGTTGTAGAAAATATCTTTCATCGACTTGGTCAGGCATCTTCAGATGAACGATCTCGCGCCAAAGTGATACTCGATGCCACAACAGAAGTTGCCACACCGACTATCTTTGGCATTCTGATTATTATTTTGGTGTTCTTGCCATTAATGACCTTGCAAGGAATTGAAGGTAAGTTATTTGTACCTCTGGCCGTAACGATCGCCATGGCGCTCGCTATCTCACTACTTGTTTCTTTATTTTTGTCACCTGTACTCTGCGCCTACATACTCAAAGGCGGTGCCGATCATGACACTCTTGTGATTGCCTGGCTCAAGCGCAAATATCTTGCGATGCTTGATGCTGCCATGTCCAGTCGTCGCTCCACGATAGCAATTGCCGCTGCGCTTTTAATGATTTCGTTAGCGCTGTTTCCGCTGCTTGGAAAATCTTTCATGCCTACTATGAAGGAAGGTGCGCTAACGCCACAAATTATTCGTGTACCCAGCACTTCACTTGATGAATCATTGCGTATAGAAATGGAGGCAATGAAGTGGATATCTGAAATACGGGGTGTAAAGTCTGTCGTATCCAAGGTTGGACGCGGTGAGTCACCGGCTGATCCGTCTGGTCCGAATGAATCCTCGCCTATCGTGCTGCTGGATCCCGACTCTGGTCGCTCTCAAGAAGAAATTGATGAGGAAATACGCAATCGGCTTGCTGCGCTGCCGGGTGTGCAAATCGTTTTGTCACAACCTATCGCTGAACGGGTTGATGAAATGGTGACAGGCGTACGCTCCCAGATCGCCGTTAAAGTATTTGGTGACGATCTGCCAGAACTGCGCCGCATCTCCGAACAAATCGCACGCATACTCAAAAACGTTTCTGGGTCACGCGATATTCGCATTGAAAGATTGTCAGGCCAGCAGGCTCTGACGATCGATATAGATCGTGCATTGATTGCGCGTCACGGTATCAATGTGGCAGATGTCCAGCAAATTATTGAAACAGCTATCGGTGGTAAAGATGTCAGCGTCTTGTATGAAGGTGAGCGACGCTTCGCTATTGCGGTACGTTTTCCGGAAAAAGAACGTAACTCTATTGATGCAATAGGCAAGGTACTGCTACGCGGATCGGATGGTGCACTGGTTCCATTACAAACTGTCGCACAAATCAAACTTGTTGACGGGCCTGCACAAATCAGTAGAGAAAGTGCAAAACGTCGCGTGGTAGTAGGTGCGAATGTCATGGGCAGAGACCTGGCGGGCTTCGTCGCTGAGGTTCAGCAACGCATCGACGCTGAAGTGACCCTACCTTCTGGCTATTACCTGAAATTCGGTGGTCAGTTCGAAAACATGGAACGTGCAATGGGTACGCTGATGGTGATCATACCGATTACGATTGCGGCGATTTATTTTCTGCTCTTCCTGCTTTTCAGATCCGTAAAATTGGCTACACTCATCATTACCGTGCTGCCTTTTGCGTCCATAGGTGGCGTGTTCGGGTTGGCCTTGACAGGTGAATATCTGTCACTGCCAGCATCGGTAGGCTTTATTGCGCTATGGGGTATCGCCGTATTAAATGGTGTGGTGCTAGTGACCTGCATACGACGATTGCGAGATGACGGTATGGCTGTTCATGATGCAATACGCGAAGGCTGTGTACAACGCTTCAGACCAGTAATGATGACGGCAACCGTTGCTCTACTGGGACTGGTGCCATTTCTGTTTGCAAGTGGCCCAGGTTCTGAAGTGCAGCGTCCGCTCGCTGTCGTTGTCATCGGCGGCCTGATCACTTCCACCTTGCTCACGCTCGTGGTGGTGCCGGTGCTATACCGCTGGTTTGATCCGGGAGTAGAAAAGCTGGAAGAAGATGCAGCCACTTCCACTTCGGCTTAGGCAATAACCAGCAGCAAACAGTAAAAGCATGACTATCAGTAGCTTGGTGTGCCTGCGTTATTATTGTGTTCCGTATAGGACTGCAATAATAACCGGGCACCCGATTGCATACACACCACACCACCACTGCACACCAGACTGAGCCGGCGCCAGAGCCTGCAACCAGCGCTCAGCAGCTTTGCTATGTGATTCTCAATCCGCGCGCCAGAGGTGGCGCCACGGCGCGGCTCCAGCGACCACTGCAGTCACTACTGTCTGAGGCCGGACTGCAGCATGCCCTGCTCATGCCAGCAAGCGTGCAAGCTGCTTGCCATCTAGTAAATGCGCTACCAGCATGCAGCCGCATTATCGTCGCAGGCGGGGATGGCAGCGTACATGCTCTGCTACCCACTATTTTGGCGGGTGGTCATAGTCTGGCCATTATTCCAGCAGGCAGTGGAAACGATACCGCGCGTGCAATCGGTGTTCACAAACTTGGCCTGAAAGCGGCGCTGCATCATGCCATCTATGGAGCGACCATGTTGGTCGATGTAGGGCAAGCAGATTTTATAGACGCAGATTCAGGCCATGATCGGACTGTACTTTTCATATCCAGTCTGAGTGCCGGGTTTGATGCCTCTATCAGTCTGCGCGCTCGCGAGGGACCACAATGGCTATCAGGCATGCCGCGCTATCTGTGGGCTACTCTGACTGAACTGCGCTCACTTCGCACATGGCCACTACAACTCACAGTTGATGATGACGCGCTTCACAAAGGCTCAGCTCTTTTTGCAACTTCTCTCAATACCTCAAGCTTTGGCGGTGGTATGCCGGCAATGCAGCACGCCCGCATTAATGATGGCAAACTTAATTTATTATTAGCCGGAGACATCAGGCTAAGGGAAGTGCTGCATCTGTTGCCTCGACTATTAACAGGATTACATTTAGGTCAACCCAAGGTCAGACATCAGGATTTCGAACAGTTACATATACAGTCGCAAGAGCCGGTGCCCATAGCAGCAGATGGAGAATTTCTTGGGTCAACAAAAGAAATAAAAATACAGATCAGAACCGCCTGTTTGCCGATAGTTTATCGAACAGGATGAGCTATGATGGATAACAACGTAATTGTTTGGGGACAGGCGCAATGAATAACGTGGTGATACAAGCATGATCAGGCTGCGCCTTTTAGGATGCAACGGTGGTGTAGGCGGCGATTGTCGAACTACTTGCTATGCTTTGGATGAAACTATTTTGATTGATGCCGGCACTGGCATCAGCTCACTGAGTTTGGAACAAATGGCGCGCATCGATCACATCGTGCTGACACATTCACATTTTGATCATATCGCTTGTCTGCCACTGATTGCAGATTCTGTAACTGCGCTGCGCACAACGCCCATCAAAGTGTGGGCACTACCAGCCATTTTAAAAATACTGGAACAACATATTTTTAATGATTTAGTATGGCCAGACTTTACTAAAATTCCCGACGAAATCAATCCATTTATCAAGCTCTGTCCATTGCCAGAAGGACGACCATTAGAAATCGATGGATACAGCATTACCCCACTGCCAGCTAATCACGGTATACCTGCTATTGGCTATCACGTACAAAAAAATAATGTGGCGCTCGCGTTTTCAGGTGACACCACAGACTGCCCGGCTTTTTGGGATGCACTTAAAGAAGACAAGGCACTCGCTGCGGTAATTGTTGAATGTTCTTATTCAAGAAGCATGCATGAGATGGCGATACTGTCCATGCATATGGATGTTGATATGGTGATCAACCGTCTGGCTGCATTGCCCGCGACCGTAGCTGGCATCGTCGTACATCGCAAACCCGGACTCGAAGATGAAATTGAAACCGAGCTGCGCGCCGGATTGGCAGGATGTGATTTGAGACTACCTGTCAGCGGAGATGAATATAGTTTTTCTCGCGATTAAAAAACTGTATGCGTAATTTTAATCACGGGAAAAACCAAAAAAATGCATATCAAAAATTGGGAATGCGTTTCAAATCAAAAAATCTCGATAATCTTTTTTCACTACTGCAGCGCAAATGACAGTGCACTGGATTTATTCCAGTAACTGCAAAACGGCTCAGGCAACTCGGCCAATTTTTCTGGCTGCAGCAATACACCAGCAGCCAACGTAGGCAATATCGTAGCCAGTGGCACAGCTACGCCTTCGGCAGTGCGTACCATAATGTGATCGGGTTTAATTTCACGCGGATGCGTCATGCCGGCTGCGCCCACTAGTTCAGATAATGCTTCCACCGTCTCATGATGAAAGTTTCTTACCCGCACAGCTTTGTCCGGTACCACCAGCGCACGCTGGCGTATTGGGTCTTGCGTGGCCACACCCGTAGGGCAATGATCGGTATGGCAGCTACGCGATTGTATGCAGCCTAATGCAAACATAAATCCGCGCGCTGAATTACACCAGTTAGCACCCAGCGCAATGGCGCGCGCAATATCAAAACCTGAAACGATTTTTCCTGAAGCGCCGATAGAAATCTGATCACGCTTACCGATACCAACCATGGTGTTATGCACCAGTCGCAAGCCTTCGCGCAAAGGCATGCCGACATGATCAGAAAATTCTACAGGCGCTGCGCCTGTGCCGCCTTCACTCCCATCAACCACAATAAAATCCGGATAAGTGTCAGCTGCAACCATCGCCTTGGCAATCGCAAACCATTCCCATGGATGACCGATGCAGAGTTTGAAACCGACAGGCTTGCCACCGGAAAGTGCGCGCAATCGCACGATAAATTCAACCAGACCAGCCGGTGTTGAAAACGCACTATGCGCTGCGGGCGATACGCAATCTTCACCTTCTGGCACGCCGCGTGTCTGCGCTATCTCAGGGGTCACTTTCGCACCGGGCAATACGCCGCCATGACCCGGCTTGGCACCTTGTGATAATTTTATTTCTATCATTTTGACTTGGGGTGATGCCGCTTGAGCGGAAAATTTTTCCGCATCAAAAAACCCATCTGCGGTACGGCACCCAAAATAACCCGAACCAATTTCCCAAATCAGATCACCGCCATGCTCACGATGATAGGCAGAGATTGATCCTTCGCCGGTGTCATGGGCGAAGTTGCCCATCTTTGCACCTCGGTTTAATGCGCGTATCGCATTCGGTGACAACGAACCAAAACTCATTGCAGAAATATTGAAAATCGAAGACTCATAAGGCTTAGTGCAGTCAGGTCCACCGATGGTAAAGCGAAAGCTTTTTGGAGCGGCATGTGCCGGTGCGGCAGAGTGGCCCAGCCATTCACTGTCCTTGCCATATATACAGACACAATGGTGCCGAAGCCACGCTTATCATTTTGTCGTTTTGCACGCGAATAAGCCATACCGCGCTGGTTGCGCGAGAATGGTAATTTTTCTTCATCGCTTTCCAGAAAATACTGCCGAATTTCAGGGCGTATATATTCAAGCAAAAAACGTAAATGACCCGTAACAGGATAATTTCGCAAAATTGCGTGATGCTTCTGCAATACATCGCGCACACCGAGTAAAAAAAGTGCAAGCAGAACTACAGACAGGGGCAGAGAAATAAAATAAAAAATCACTGCGCCCAATCCAGTCAATAGCCAAGGCAGGAAACGTGAAAAAAGTATCATGCGATCTCTCTTATTATTTTTTTAACTAATGTACACCAACATTACAGCGACAATACACAGAATAAAGTAGTTCAGTAAAGTTCAACACTGACAGCCGGATCTCCGGGCAAACCGATATAGCGCACTTGTACTTTCATACCTGCCTTAGTTGGTTGCGGAGGAATATAGCCACCCAGACTAAGTAAATCACCCTCTTTTAAAGTAATGCCATCTTTTTTTAATGCCTGCGCCAGCCACATGGCAGCATTGATGGGATTGTCCATCAGCACGCTACCTTGGGCACGACCCAATTCTTTGCCTACGACTTCATCCGTCATCACTACGGTCATGTTGGCGAGCGAATCAAGAAATGCCTGGCTTTTTACAACCGGAATTTCCTGGCCCAGCACACCGCCGCGAAACGCGACATTGGTTGCAATCATGGCGTTACCGTTAAAAGAGCCTTCGAGCATCAAATCAGCCATCTCGATAAACGGCACCACAGACTCAAGATAGCCTAGTGCTTCTAAAGGGGTTTTCGCATCTGCCAGACGCGCATCCTTGACCACAACTATAAAATCAGCCTCATACACAGGACGCGCGCCAAAATTAGCCGGAATAACAGCGAGTATGTCGACCATGTTACGGTCATACATATAGCCCCATTTAGGACTGTCTACACCAAAGCGCTGTTGTAATGCCACATTGGTAAAACCCGCCTTGTAACCTACAGGTTGCCCCAGCACTGCAGGTAGTCGCTTACCCAGCTTGAGCTTGGCACATTCAGCATCAGCAGCCGACAGATCATTACCAAAACCTTTACTCAGGCGGCGTGCAGCAAAATCGGCGATATAGGCGCTGACGGCTTCATCATCGGGACAAGCGGCGAAAACTGTGGGGGTAGTCAGGATTCTGACTGCAAAAATCAGACTTTGAAAAGCAGTCAGACTAATAAATTTATCAAATAAACGCATAGTGAAATCTCCTTAGTAATTAGATGGCATCAGCTGCGCCACATTTTTTTGCGAGCATAGCATGCCCTACCCGTTCCGCCAGTCATACCCTGCGAGCTGCCCGGAGCAGACTGCTCAAATAAAAAAAACGACTTAACAAAATAGCTAACTTCTTCGGCGAATATAAATCAGAGAGATATTCGAATCGGGAAGTAAAATGATTTCCTATGCCTATACAGTTCATTCAGCGCCTAACCAGTAGCCAGCGTTCTTACAAAACCAATTTCCAGCTGGGTGCCTACATGGCGTTTATTGCCGGCGCCGTCAATGCTGGCGGCTTTTTGGCAATTGCGCGCTATACCTCGCATATGAGCGGAATAATTTCTGCCATTGGCGATGATTTGGCACTGAATAATTTTTTAGCGGTCTTGGGCGGGACTTCCCTTTTGCTTGCATTTTTGGCAGGTGCTGCGACAACGGCCATCATTGTCAACTGGAGTCACAGAAAAAAAATCCATAGCGAATTTGCTTTGCCATTATTAATAGAGG